>JBBRUN010000403.1:0-5373 GCA_038247765.1 Gemmatales bacterium
CCCGTAGCTGTTGTGGATGTCGAAGTGCTCGAACTGCGTGGTTGCGGGGAGCACGATATCGGCGTAGCTCGCGGTGTCGGTGAGGAATTGATCGTGGACCACTGTGAAGAGATCCTCGCGGCGAAGTCCGGCGAGGACGCGGGACTGATCCGGCGCGATGGCGGCCGGGTTCGAGTTGTAGACGTAGAGCGCCCGCACCGGTGGACCGTCCAGACCCCCGGTGAGCGCGTCGGCCAGCCGGGTCATGTTCACCGTGCGCGTGCCGGGCGGAATTAGGTCGGGCCGGGTGAGGAGGGCGTCGTCGAACGGGAAGAGTTTGCTCGTGCTCAGCATCGCTCCGCCACCGGGGTGGCGCCAGTCGCCGGTGACCGCGGGCAGACAGCAGACGGTGCGCACGGCCATCGCCCCGCCGCCGTGGCGTTGCATCCCATAGTTGAGGCGGATGAACGCGGGCCCGCCGAAGAGTTCCTGCGAGCGACCGTATTCGTGGGCGAAGCGCTCGATGTCGGCCGCCGGCAACCCCGTGATGTGCGAGACGCGTTCCGGTGCGTAGTCCGCTTCGACGCGATTTTGCAGTTGCTCGGCGCCGAGGCAGTAGTCGTCGAGGTACTCCCGATCTTCCAGCCCGTCGCGGAAGAGGATGTGCATGACCCCGAGGGCGAGGGCCGCATCGGTGCCGGGGCGGATGGGCAGCCACCAGTCAGAGTTTTCGGCGGTGCGGCTTCGGTGCGGGTCGATGGTGACGATCTTCGCCCCGGCTGTCCGGGCGCGGTGCATGATCGCCCAGAGGTGGCTGTTCGTGACCTTGGTATTCGACCCCCAATTCACGATGAACCGGCTGCTCTCGACTGTCGCGGGGTCGATCATCGCCCGCGTGCCGAGGGTGATGTCGCAGCCGACGGCCCCGGCCGTCGCGCAAATGGTGCGATCGAGCAGCGATGCCCCGAGGCGGTGGAAGAAGCGGCGGTCGAGGCTGCCGTATTGGAGCTTCCCCATGGTGCCGGCGTAGCTGTATGGGAGAATCGCCTGCGGCCCGTCGGACGAGTCGGCGATGGTCTGGAATCGCCCGGCGATGGTCGCGATGGCGTCGGGCCACGTCATCGGTTCGAACTGGCCGCTCCCTTTTGGGCCGGTGCGCTGCAACGGGGTTGTCAGTCGCTCGGGGTGGTAGACGCGGTCGAGGTAGTTGGCGACCTTCTGGCACAGGAAGCCGTCGGTGAATGGATTCGACGGGTCGCCTTTCAACTGAACCGCGCGGCCCGTACTCGGATCAACCGAGACGATCCAACTGCAAGTATCGGGGCAGTCGTGCGGGCAAGCCCCCTTCACGGCGACAGTCGGCAGCGCGTGCGTCATGGGCGTCTCATCGGGCCGGGGCGAAAACTTCGTGCTTCGGCGAAATTCAATTTCGGCGAATCGCAACATTTTTTGAGAAATTCCATCCGAATACCGAGCTAGACTCTTGCACGCTGCGACCGCCTTCGGCAATACTATCTCCCACAGGTCTCTCAGCGTTACTTTAGCATCAGGTGGCAATGCCAGCTCCCACCACCGCGGCCGACTTCTTGGAAATGGTACGCAAAAGCGGGCTCGTGCCGGAAGACCGGCTCTCGTCCGCGATCCATCGCGTGCGCTCGACGCCAGTCGGCATCGATCAACTCGCCAGTTCCCTCGTGCAAGCGGGGTTGCTCACGCGTTTCCAAGTCAAGCAAGTGAAGCAGGGCCGGTACAAGAGGTTCACCCTCGCCGAGAAATACCGCTTGCTCGAACTCCTCGGCGTCGGCGGCATGGGCGCCGTCTACCTCTGCGAGCACTCGTTCATGCACCGCTTGGTCGCGGTGAAAGTACTCCCCGTCGACAAGATCGCCTCCGACCCGACGGCCCTGCAGCGCTTCTACCGCGAGGCCCGCGCCGTCGCGGCGCTCGACCACCCGAATATCGTCCGCGCCTACGACATCGACAAATACGAAGGCCTGCACTTCTTCGTGATGGAATACGTGGACGGCACCAGCCTGCAAGAAATCGTCGCGCGGTATTCGATGCAGAACCTGCAGTTCGACCCGACCCGCGCCGCGCATTACATCGCCCAAGCGGCGGCCGGGCTTCAGCACGCCGCCGAGCTCAACTTGATCCACCGCGACATCAAGCCGGGGAATTTGCTACTCGACCGCAACGGCATTGTCAAAGTCCTCGATATGGGCTTGGCCCGGTTCTTCGACCATCGCCACGACGGCCTCACCCAGCGCTTCGACGACAACACGATCCTCGGCACCGCCGATTACCTGTCGCCCGAACAAGCTATCAACGACACCGTCGACATCCGGGCCGATATCTACGGCCTCGGTGGCACCCTCTACTTCCTGCTGACCGGGTCGTCGCCGTTTCCGGATGGATCGATCGCCCAGAAATTGCTGGCCCACCAGACGCTGGAACCCAAGCCGGTGCGCGAGTTCCGCAAAGATGTACCGGCGGAATTGCTCGCCGTGCTGCACAAGATGATGCGGAAGAATCCGGACTCGCGCTACCAGACGCCGCAAGACGTTGTCGAGGCTCTGGCACCATGGACGGATCGCCCGATCAACCGCCCGCCCGAGCGGGAAATGCCCGACCTTTGCCCGGCGGTGGCAGCGCTCAACGGCGTTGCCCCCAGCATGAATATGCGCGGCAGCACGGCGAAAATGGCCCTCTCCAGTTCGCGGTCTTCTACTCGGGTGATCGATTCCAACGTCCTGCCCGGCGAGGTTCAGTCCGAAGCCAACGTGCCGACGGGCCGCACCGTGGCGACGACGCCGATCCGCTCCTCAGATCGACCGGCCCCGTCGCGATCTCGCCTGCCGATGCTGGTGGTCTTGGGCGCCGCGACGTTCGCGTTCGTGTTGGCCGCATCCGCTATCGGCGCCTATTTGATCCTCCGGTGAAGTCCTCCGGGAGCCACTTCCCGAACTCCGTAGACTTTTCTCCGACTTCAGCTCCGGCTTTGCCCTATATTTAAGCGAATGCGGAGCGGCGGGCACCGACCCGGCCGCGACCGCCGGAGAACGCGCCGATGCCCGCACCCGTATCGAATGACGAACTCGCCGAGGTCATCCTCAAAAGCGGAGTCATCGAAGAACCCAAGCTGCGCGCTTACCTCAAGAAGCTCGCGGACGGGCCGGAGGGCCTCCCCACCGAGACGAACAAGCTCGGCGGCCTGATGGTCCGCGACGGCATCCTGACCTACTTCCAAGCCGAGCAACTCCTGCTGGGGAAGTGGAAGCGGTTCTTCATCGGCAAATACAAAGTGCTCGAACGGCTCGGCGTCGGCGGCATGGGCCAAGTGTTCCTCTGCGAACACAAACTCATGAAGCGCAAAGTCGCCGTGAAGGTGCTGCCGATCGCCAAGTCGACCGATCAAGCGGCGCTCCAGCGATTCTACCGCGAAGCCCGGGCCGTCGCCGCGGTCGATCACCCCAACCTCGTCCGCGCTTACGACATCGACCAAGACGGCGACCTCCACTTCCTCGTCATGGAGTTCGTCGACGGGATCAACTTCCACGACCTCGTCCGCAAGTTTGGCACAGTCGATGTGCTTCGGGCTTGCCATTACATTTTCGGCGCCGTCATCGGGCTGCATCACGCCCACGAAATGGGCCTCGTCCACCGCGACATCAAACCCGCCAACATCTTGGTGGACCGCACCGGCGTCGTGAAAATCCTCGACATGGGCCTCGCCCGGTTTTTCAACCCGGACGAAGACGACATGCTCACGAAGAAATTCGACGAGAGCGTCCTCGGTACCGCCGACTACCTCGCACCCGAACAGGCCATCGACAGTTCCACCGTGGACATCCGCGCCGACATCTACGGCCTCGGCGGCACCTTCTACTACATGCTGACGGGCTTCCCCCCCTTCCCCGAAGGCTCGGTCGCTCAGAAGTTGCTCTGGCACCAAACGAAGCCGCCGAAAGCGATTCGCGCGTACCGGCCGGAAGTCCCCGAAGGTGTTGCTGCAATCGTCGACAAGATGATGGCGAAAGACGCGGCCAACCGCTACCAATCCCCGGCGGAGTTGATGGAAGCGCTGGCCCCCTGGGTGCAGACGCCGATCCCGCCACCGCCCGATCAAGAGATGCCGCAAATGTCGCTGGCGGCCATGGGCGGGGTACCCGGCCGCGCGGCCCCCGGTTCCGGCCCGTCGCTGGTGGCTGCCGCGAATCATTCGGTCTACACGACCCCGTCCCCGACTGCACCCAAGAGCGACCAACTGCCAACGTTCGCTTTGAAGCCACCCGCGATTGTGGCCCAAGCCGCGGGAACAACGACGCCGATTCCGCCGCTGCCCCAAGCGGCGAACTACGGATTGCCCACAAATGCATCGGAATATTATCCGGCCCCGATGGCCGTCGGGATACCGGCCGTCTGGGGATCTCTGGGAGGGACCGATACCGCCGTGGAAACGGAGAGGAAGTCTTCGAAGAAAGCCAAACCCGCCGAAATCGAACCGGGTGGTGGCGAGAAGCCGAAGCCGTCCGGGCGCACGGCGAGCGCCAAGCCGGCGAAGAAGGGGCGACCCAAAAGCTCGTCGCTGCCGCTGCTGTTGATCGTCGGGGCGGTGGTTTTCCTCGCCGTGGCCGGCGCGGCTGCGGCCGGGTTGATGGTCTGGAAGCCGTGGGTGAAAAAAGACGGGGCGCCGCCCGTCATCGACACCCGGAAGGTCTACGTCACCGCATCGGGGACGTCCCCCGACCCCGCGACGACCCGGAAGACCCTGCGCGAAGCGATCGCGTCCGCTCGATCGGGCGACGTTATTATCCTGCTCGACAGCCATTATGAATCCCCGCCGCTGCGGCTCGACGGTTCGAAATCCGGGCTGAAAAACATCCGCATCGAATCGGGCCCCGGCGTGCCCGTCACCTGGACGTGCAAAGCGGATCCGAAACTGGCCAATCAGGCCGCGCTCGAGGTCATCGGCGTCGAAGATATCACCATCGAGGGGATCACCTTCGAACTCGGCGGGGCCTTGCACGCGGGCTTGATCGCGGCGGGGAATTGCTCCGGATCGACGTTCCTAAACATCACCGTCAAGAACCCGAAAACGATGGGCTTCCGCATCAACAACCTCGCGACCGACCCGGCCCGCCCATTGAAGATCGCGAAAGTCCGAGTCTTCGGTACCGCGCCGTACGAGTCCGGCGTGAATATTTTCGCCAACCCGAACTCCACGAATCAGTCGGTGCAGGTGCTCGATAGCCGGTTCGAAGGACCGGGCAAAGCGGCGTTCAAAATCGAAGGCGGCGCGTCCGGCATCGAACTCCGCAACAACCGGACGCTCGGATTCGAAATCGGCTTGCACATCGCCGGAACGATCCCGGCCGACAAAGCGCTCGGCGTGAA
>JBBRUN010000404.1:0-5362 GCA_038247765.1 Gemmatales bacterium
CCCGCCGAGTAAGAGACGACGGTGAGCGGCTTGTCCGGTGGCGCGGCGAAGTCGTCATCGCGGAGGCGTTCCCAGATCGCTTTGTGGATCCCCATCGGGCGTAGAGCGTCGGCGATGGCCATATGCCTTGTTTTCAGGGGCACTTCGGCGAGCGCGATGCCGCCTCGATCCAGACCGGGATGGAATGGCACGGAGAGCGCGACCACATCGGGCTGGGGCGCGCCCGTGTGCTGTTCCTGCATCGCGAAGAAACCGTCGGGAAGCAGCCCCGCATTCAGAGCGTTTCGGATCCCGGTGATCCAGTTTTGGTGAAAATCGTGAAAGCGGTTCGACTTGACCCGAGTCCAGTCGTGAATCGGCATAGCGCACCTCCTCCGGCGATTCTATCACACGCGGACGGAAGCGGAACGCCGTTCACACCAACTCCGCAATTGGCTCGCCGTCGTCGAGCATCGGATGCGGCCGGCCACCGTGGTCTTTGAAGGTGAGCTTCGGGTCTATTCCCATGACCGAATACATCGTCGCCAAAATGTGCGAAGGCTTCAGCGCCCGTTCCACGGGGTATTCGGCCTTCGCGTTCGTCTTGCCGACGACGACTCCGCCCTTCAAGCCGCCCCCGGCCATCATCACGCTGATGGCGTTTCCCCAGTGATCACGGCCCGGCACCGGTATCCCCGGCTGACCCGTATTGATCCGCGGCGTCCGCCCGAACTCGCCCATCACGACGACGAGGACATCGTCGCGCAGGCCGCGCTCTTCGAGGTCATCGAGCAAAGCCCCCACGGCCTTATCGACGACGGGCACCTTCAATCCGTGGCTCTTCTCGATGCTGGAGTGGTCGTCCCAGTGCGGCATATCCACCGTGACGAACGTCACCCCCGCTTCGACGAGCCGCCGGGCCATGCAAGTGTAGCGGGCCCACGCCGAGTTGCCGTAGCGGTCGGCCGAGCGCGGGTCTTCTTTGTCGAAATCGAACGCTTCGCGGGCTTTGTTCCCGAGGATCAAATCGACCGCTTGCTGTTGAAATTGATCCATCGAATCGGCGATGCCGGATTTGTCTACGTCTTTGCGCATGGTGTCGAACTGGCTCAGCAGCCGGGCGCGTTCGCTCGTGAGGTTGTTTTTCGTGCCCTTCAGCCACTCCGGCGATCGCACCGGCCGGTTGTCGGTCGGCCCGAGGTAGCGATCGACGCGGTTGACGTCGAAGGGATCGTACGCGCCGCCGAGGTACGCCGCGCCCATGTAGCCGGGGAACAGATAGATCGTTTGCGCCGACGGCAAGCCGACGTACGCGGGCAGGCCGGGGTTGTTCGGGCCGTGGGCCTTGGCAATGTGTGAGCCGACCGATGGGTACTTCTGCGCCTGGTTGACCGACGTGGAACCGAAGCGGCCGGTGGTCATCCAGTGCCCGGCCGCGAAGTGGTCGCCGGTGTCGTGGTGGACCGAGCGGATCAGGGCGAGTTTGTCGAAGCGCTTGGCGGTCTCGGGCATGAGGGCCGACACGGCGACGCCGGGCGTTTTGGTTTTGGCGACGCCGAAGGGGCCGCGGAACTCGGCCGGGGCGTCGGGCTTGGGGTCGTAGGTTTCGAGTTGGCTCGGGCCGCCGTCGAGCCAAATGAGGATGATCGATTTCTTCTTCGCCACCCTCGGCTGCTTCGCTTGAGCCTGCATCAATTGCGGCAGGGTCAGCCCGAGGGCGCCGAGCGAGCCGACTTGCAATGCGGCCCGGCGGCTGATTCCTGGGCGGGCGGGAATGGAGAGCATGGACGGCCTCACGGCAGCGGGAGAAGATCGCCGGCAGGATGGAAACTGTAGCAGAGGACGCGGCGGAATGCACGGGGAATTTGAACTGACAACTGATTCCTGATCACTGACAACTGTTTTCGCGATCAACAGACCGAGGTGAGGAATCAGGTATCCGTTGCCAGCAAGATCCGACGCACCAACTTCAGCTTCGGCTCCCAAGCGAACTCCGTCGGCACACGGGCGCGACCGGCTTCGCCGAACTCCTTCCGCATCGACTCATCGCGCAACGAGCGCAATCGCATCCCGAGGACGGCCCCATCGCCGCACGGCACGAGCCAGCCGTCGATGCCGTCGCGCACCAAATCGGCGGGGCCGCCGGCCCGGTAGGCGATCACCGGTTTGCCATTGGCCCAAGATTCGAGCAGGACGAGTCCGAAGGAATCGGTGCGTGAGGGCAGTGCGAACGCATCGATCCCGGCGAAGAAGTCGCGCTTTTGCGAATCGTCCAGCGGCCCGAGCCGGGTGACGAGATCTTTCCGCGCGAAGGTTTCCCAGAATCGCTCGAAGTTCGGCATCGCCGGCCCGGCGAGCACGATGCGGATGTTTTCTTTCGCCGCCGCCTTCAACAGATCGACCGTGCCTTTCTCGATGCTCGCATTCGCCAAGTGCCCGGCGACGAATTCGTTGTCGGCGCTGTTCCAAGCTCGTCGCGCCGCCGTGCGATGCCCGCCGGTACATTCTTGCGGATCGACGCCGAGGCCCTGCAAAATCAGGCGGTTCGCGGATATTCCCATTTCGACGACGGCCCGGTATTCCGACGGTGTCTGTACGAAGATGCCATCGGCCTGTTTCAACAACCATCGCAAATGCGGCCGGGTGTACTGACGGCGCGTGGGGTCGTGCGGATCGCTCGCATCGCCGAGGTGCAGAAACGGCGTGACGTAGAACGGCACCCGTCGTCGGCGGGCCAGCCGAAGGCCGCAGAGAATCGGAAACGAATACGGGAAGGCCAGCGCGTGCACGGCGTCGAGTGTGCCGTCGAAGTTCGCAGCGGCGGTCGCCATCTCCGGGCAGACGGGGTTGCACGGTTGCGTCGCCGCTTGCCAAGGGCGGATCGGAATCAGCGACAGCGCCTTCAACGCATAGCGGCGGAGCGGGAAAGTGACGGGTCGGAATCGCCGGATGGCCGGGTTACTTTCGGGATCGCCCTTCAACAGCGACCGCGGGGAGCGTTGCCAAAACTCGTTCAGCCCAATCGACGTGGTGGTGAAGACGGTGACGCGATCGCCCTGCGAAGCGAAGTATTCGCACAGCCGTTGGCAGTAGCTTTCGGCGCCGCCGAGTGCGGGCGGGTAGCGGTGCACGAACTGGGCAATGTGGCTCATCGCCGCTCGGCGATTTGCCGCAGCGGCAGCCAAGCATCCGAATATTTGGTGGATAAATACAGACTGCCGAGCATCGACGCCGTGAGCGCGACGACGAACAGGAGACTCAGGGAGCGACTCGGCCAGAAGCGGCGGTCGAACCATAAAGCCAAGGCGACCCCGGCGCATCCGCCGCCGAGGTGGGCCTCGAAATTAACCTCCGGCGCGAAGCTCCAAAGCAGGTTGATCACGATCACGAGCAGGAGCCTGCGCGCCCATTTCAACGCGACACCGTCGGACCAATTGTCTCGGTGGCGGTAGAGCCAGACCATGACCGAGAGCATGACGCCCCAAAGCGCGCCCGATGCACCCGCGAGCAGCGACGGCTGCACGCCCATCGCCAAGCAGTTGCCGGCCAAACCTGCGGCGAGGTAGATGATCGCGAAGCGACGCCGACCCCACAGCTGTTCGCAGATGGGTCCGAGGATGCCGAGCATCAGCAGGTTACCGAGGAGGTGGACGAGGCCGACGTGGACGAAACAACCGGTCATGAGTCGCCACCACTCTCCGAGGATCAGTTTCGATCCCGACACCGCGCCGATCTGCAGCAGAATGTGATTCGATCCGGCGTGCCGTTCTCCTTTGAGGTACTCCGCACCGGAGCCGGCCTGCCAAGCCAGAAATGCACCGACGGCGAACGCGATGAGATTGAGCGCGAGCAGTGCCGGGGCGACGACGGTCGGGCGAATCGCCCGCTCCGGGAGCGCCGGGTTCTCCGCCGTCTCCGGCAGAGGCGTTTCCACGGAGTGCGAGACGCCGTCGGCCAGCGACAGCGGGTCGGGGTGTTCGATGGCCCGTTCGCCGTCGCGCGTCAGTTGGAAACCTTGGCCGAGGCCCGCGATCCAATCGGCGACTTGCACCATGCCCGCTTGCCGGAGGTGCCACAGCGGTTCGTCCAAACTGTCGCGCGGCAGGCCGCTGAGTTCGGCGTGTTGCAGCGGGAACCAGAGCTGCGGGGCGACCGAAGAAATCGCGCGCAGCAGATCCTTCGCGGCTGGGACGCTGGACGCTGCGGGCGCCGGTTCGGAAGATGTCGGGAGTCCGTTCGAGACCATAGCGGTCATTATGGGACATCACCCCGAACTCGTCGAACTCATCCGGACTTCGGACGAAGTCGCCGCGGCCCTGCGCGACGGCCGGCCCGTCGTCGCGCTCGAATCGACCATCGTCACGCACGGGCTACCGTGGCCGGTGAATCTGGAAACGGCGCGGGACTGCGAAGCCGCGATCCGCGCCGCCGGGGCCATTCCCGCGACCATCGCCGTCTGGCACGGCGCGCCGACCGTTGGCCTCGGCGACGCGCAACTCGAAGAACTGGCGCGATCGAAGGTGGCCCGCAAAGCGAGCCGGCGCGACCTCGGCGTCTGCGTCGGGCTGAAGCGACTCGCCGGCACGACCGTCTCGGCGACGATGGCGCTGGCCCACGCCGTGGGCATCCGCTGCTTCGCAACCGGTGGCATCGGCGGGGCGCACCGTCCGCCGGCCGACGCGTTTGACATTTCCGGTGACCTCATCGAACTCGGCCGGACGCCGGTGCTCGTCGTTTGCGCCGGTGCCAAAAGCATCCTCGATCTCCCGCGGACCCTCGAAATCCTCGAAGCGCTCGGCGTCCCTGTGCTCGGCTACCGCACCGATGCCTTCCCGACCTTCTACACCGCCGGCGGCGATCTCCCCGTCGGGGACCGCGTCGAGACTGCCGGCGAAGCCGCCACCGCGTTCGCAGCCCACTGTCAACTGGCTGTCAGCGGCATGCTGTTGGCGAACCCGCTTCCGGATTCGGATGCGATCCCGCAGGCGGAATTCGAGGCGGCGCGACGGACGGCCGAAACGGCTGCGGACGGGATCCGCGGCGCGGGGTTGACGCCGTTTCTGCTGAGACGCATCGCCGAGTTGCTGGGGCCGCCTGTGCTGGAAGCGAACAAAAAATTGATCGTGAGCAATGCGAAGCTCGCCGCGGAAGTCGCGGTCGAAATGAGCGAGCGCACGATCCGCGGTCCCGACGTTACTGATTACTAGCAGGCGGCGGAACCACGGGGCATGGCGAGATCCGGATGGAGTGTTATTTGGTCGCGGTACCGGCGACCGAATAGCAGAGCAGCACATCCATATCGCGGATGTACAACTTCCCGTTGGAGACGACCGGGTGCGGCCAGCCCGGCGTCTTCGTTTTCTCCGGGTATTTGAATCGACCC
>JBBRUN010000405.1:0-5304 GCA_038247765.1 Gemmatales bacterium
AAGACTCTGGCGCTGTTCTCACAGAAGATCGCCGAAGCGGGCACGGTCATCTGGAACGGCCCGGTCGGCTGGTTCGAGCAGCCCGCGTTCAGCGCCGGCACCAAAGGGATCGCCGCGGCGATGGCCGGCAGTTCCGCCGTGACCGTCGTCGGTGGCGGAGAGACAGCCGAGGCGGTCGAACAGTTCGGGTTCGATTCGAAAATGACGCACGTGAGCACGGGCGGCGGGGCGTTCTTGGCCTACGTGGAAGGGAAGAATTTCCAGTCGCTGGCTCAAATCGACGAACGGTAAGGGGGGCACGAGGTGAGTGTCATGTCGACGGCCGAGCGCACTAAAAAGGGCATCCCGGAGGGCCTTTGGCTGCGCTGCCCCCAGTGCAAGGCCACCATCTTCCGTAAGGAAGTCGAGGCCCGGCTGAACGTCTGCCCCGAGTGCGACCACCACTTCTACGTTTCCGCCCGCGACCGCTTGGTTCAACTGCTCGACGAGAACAGCTTCGAGGAAATGGACGCCGACTTACGCCCTGTCGACACGCTCGGTTTCGTCGATAGCCAGCCTTACTCCAAACGCATTGTCGAACAGCAAAAGAAAACCGGCCTCGGCGATGCCGCCGTCTGCGGCACCGGATTCGTCCGCGGGCGCGGCGTCGTCCTCGGCATCACCGATTTCGCCTTCATGGCCGGGAGCATGGGCTCCGTTGTCGGCGAGAAACTCGCCCGCGCCGCGGAAAAGGCGACCGATCTCAAACGCCCGCTGATCTTCGTCTCCGGTTCCGGTGGCGGCGCCCGTATGCAAGAAGGGATCCTGTCGTTGATGCAGATGGCGAAAGTCTCAGCGGCATTGGCCCGCTACCACCTCGCCGGCGGGCTTTACCTCTGCATCCTCACGAATCCGACGATGGGCGGCGTCGCCGCAAGCTGGGCCTTCCAAGGCGACATCACCATCGCCGAGCCGAAGGCGATGATCGGCTTCGCGGGCGCCCGCACGATCAAGAACACCATCCGGCTCGAACTGCCCGACGGTTTCCAAACGAGCGAATTTTTGCTGCAGCACGGCTTCGTCGATCGCATCGTATCCCGGCGCGACATCCGCACCGAAGTCTCGCGCATCATCGACTACTGCGAAATGCAATAACCTTCAGCACCGGCGTCTGGCCGGAATGCGGGTAGGATCGGCGTCTCGCCGGACCGGAATGCGGGTAGGATCGGCGTTCCGCCGGTCCATTCGACCAGGAGTGCACCGTGGGACTGTTCGACGGCTTCAAGAAACTCTTCGCCAAAGGGGACGGCTCCAAACGGCGGAAGGTCATCACCCTCGCCAAGCGGTTCGACCTCCAGGGACGCACCGGCCAAGGGAGCATGTCGAAGGTTTGGAAAGCCTACGACCGCGAACTCGGTCGGGTGGTCGCGCTGAAGGTGCTCGACAAAGCGAAGACGATCAAATTCGAAGAGAAGTTCAAGCTGCAAGGACTGAAAAAGCCCCCCGAGGGCGAAATCTGCGAGAGCCTTCGGCACGACAACATCGCCAAGACATTCGAGCACGGCCTGACGAACATCGGCGAACCGTACTTGGTACTGGAGTGGATCGAAGGCTTGGGACTGAACTACCTCGTCGAGAACAAGCACGCGCAACTCCAAGGGAATCGCATCAATTTCGTCGGCCAACTCTGCGACGCCATCGACTACCTCCACAGCCAGAAGTACCTGCACCGCGACCTCTGCCCGCGCAACGTGATGGTCTCCGCCGAGGGCGTGGTGAAGCTGATCGACTTCGGGCTCACGGTGCCGTACACGCCGCCGTTTTGCCAGCCGGGCAATCGGACGGGCACGGTGGATTACCTCGCGCCGGAAGTCATCAAGCGATCGACGACGGATCACCGCGTGGATATGTTCGCGCTGGGCGTCACCGCGTTCGAAGTCTTCACGGGCTTTTTGCCTTGGGAAAAATCGCCCAATGGCGAGGAGACCCTTCGCCGGCACTTGAACACGCCGCCTCGCAAGGTGCAAGATCTGAGGCCCGATCTCGACGACGAAATCAGCCGGGTGCTGATGAAGTCGATTGACCGCGAGAAGATGAACCGGTACGCTTCGGCCAAGGACTTCAAAGAAGCGCTCGCGAAATTGCGGAAACAAGATTACTGACGGTTCGCCGCCCAACTCGCCGCGGCGATCGCGGCGGTCTCGGTTCGCAGCGTCCGCGGGCCGAAGCTCAGCGGTTCCCAGAAGTGGGTCAATGCCAACGCGATTTCCCCGTCCGTGAAGCCCCCTTCGGGACCGATGGCGAAGACCGAATCGGCCGCGTTCGATTTCGGGGAACCCACCCCGCTGGCCGTGTGCAAAATCCACTTGGCGAACTCCGACCCCTCACGGGGCCGGCTCGCCGCGCTCAAAAACGCTTCCAGTGACATCGGGTTGTCAATCGCCATCAGCCGGTTCCGACCGCATTGCTTGCTCGCTTCGATCACGGCCCGGCGCATCTTGTCGAGCTTGTCCCCCTTCGGCCGATTGATCGATCTCTCGGTGATCAGCGGCACGAACCGGGTCGCGCCGAGTTCGACGAGCTTCTCCAAGAGAAAATCGAAGCGATCGGCTTTGGGCAAAGCGGAGCCGATGACCACTTCGAAGCGCAACTCGCGCGAGACATCGCGTCGCTCGCGGATGAACAGAGCCGTCTGTTTCTTGCCGACCGCGACGATCTCGGCCGGATACTCGGCCCCGTCGCCGTTGAACAGCACGACCGCATCTCCGGGGGCAAATCGTCGAACCGTTCCCAAATGGTGAGCCTCCGGTCCGTCGAGGACGAACTCGCCGAGTGACAACGGCTTGTCGGTGAAGAAGCGGTCGGCCATCGGGATACCGTTGCGTTCCGTGAGTCAATGCGAGAGTATATCAGCATCGCAGCCGATCCTCACTCTCTCCAGGAGTTCCCACGTTCCCAATCACGCGCCCATCGAATGCCGTGGCGCTCTGCGACGTCGACGCCGGGCACGTGACCGCAGAGAAAATATTCGAAGACTCAAGCTTAGTTGTGGGCCGCTGTGACGACCTCAAGTTTGATGGCTGAATGATGGCGAGGCCGACGCTGCGATTGACACTGCTTCAAAGAAACTGTTACTATCCGACAAAGAAATTAGGGAAGTCGCCGTGGGTGTCGGAAAAATAACCGCTTCGGATCTCGACGCCCTCGTGCGGGAATGCGACCGACTCGGCGGTCTTGGCTCGCAGGCCACGAGGGCTTTTTTGTCCGATCTCGATTTGCAGATCGAGACTGTCGTCGACCAAGCTCTCGATCCGTTCGGTGAAGAATATTTTCAGCAGCAGGTCGATGTCTACCGCGAGATCGCCGGGCGCGATCTCGATCAAAGCAAAGGGGAGCAGTGCCCCGTCGATGTCGAAACGAATGTGCTGGCGTGCAACCCTTACAACAATTCCGACATCCGATTCATCGCCAAGCACGCGCGGACAATCCAGACTTGCCTCGCTCTCGCCGACTTGCCTCCAGGAGCATCGGTACTCGACATGGGTTGCGGCTGGGGACTGAGTTCCGAAGTGATGGCCTTCGCCGGAGCCCGGGTGACCGCGGTCGACATCAATCCGTCGTTCGTCGAACTCGTGGGCCGGCGGGCGACGCGGCTCGGCTTGCCTATCGAGGCCATCGTGTCCGAATTCGACACGTATGTGGACTCTCGGCAGTACGATTTGCTGTTTTTTTACGAATGCCTCCATCACAGTCTTAAACCCTGGGAGACGATTGCCAGACTGGCGCCGTTAGTGAAACCCCATGGGAAAATCGTTTGGGCCGGAGAGCCCGTCAACGACTACTGGTGGCGGAATTGGGGGTTGCGGCTGGACTGCGATTCGATCTACTGCATGAGGAAATTCGGATGGTGGGAGAGCGGCTGGACCGCCGACTTTCTCACGAGGTGCTTCGCCAGATCCGGCTTCGAGCAAACTGTATTTCCGGACATCGGATTAGACAACGGTCACGTCGGTTTCGCGGTTCGCTCGGAGTATGCCGAGCAGATCCGGCCGGATCTCACCGTAGCCAAAGCCTCGGCCTCGGGGGCCCAATTGCTCCGGCGAGAGATCGATGACTTGCACAGTCACATCGCCGGGATGACATCCTCTCTGTCTTGGAAGGCTTCCTCTCCGATACGAGCAATGGGCCAATTGGCGCGAAGGCTTTATGGAAGGTGAGTCCCGATTGCGCGACAAAATTTCCCGACTTTGCCCGGTGCTCTCTGAAAAACTGAAGCTGCTGTCGGCACTTCCCACCATCGCTTAAATCGCCTCCGGTCCGCGTTCGCCGGTGCGGATGCGGACTACATCCTCCAGCGGCAGGATGAAAATCTTGCCGTCGCCGATGCGGCCTTCGTCGCCGGTGCGGGCGGCTTCGATGATCGCGTTCACCGTCGGTTCGACGAAGTCTTCGTTCACCGCGATCTGCAACTGCACTTTGCGCAGCATGTTCACGGTGAACTCGTGCCCGCGGTAGATTTCGGATTGCCCCTTCTGCCGGCCGAAGCCTTGTACGTCCACGACCGTGAGCCGGAAGACTTGCACTTTGTTGAGCGCGGCTTTCACGGCGTCCAGCTTGCTCGGTTGAATGATGGCGAGGATCAGTTTCATGGCACCGCGACTTTCCCCTGCGACAGGTACTCTTCCCCGACGGGGAAGTTGGCGAACGCCATCGAATAATTCGCCTCGAACCACTCCCGGATGTGCGGCACCGCCCCCGGATCGTACTTCGGCTCGGCGCAGATCATCGGGCCGAAGGGCACGCGGCGGATCTCGCCCTGTTCGACGATCAATTCCCCGGCTTTGAAGACGTACCGAGGGAGTTCGAACATCGCCTGGCGATCCGACTGAGGCGTGTAGACGGTGATGTCCGCATCGGCCCCGCTGCCGAGGTGCCCCTTGTGCGGCAGGCCGAGCATCTTCGCCGGGGAACCGCGGGTGATGATGGCGATTTCGGCGAGGGTGTACTCGCGGTCGAGCTCGGCGAGGGTGCAGCGCTCCTTCACCCGCGCCGGCAATCGCTTCAAGACTTCGCGCCGGTAATCCCGGCTCATCAACAGCGCGATGATCTCCGGGTAGGCCACGAATGCCCCGCCGTTGGGGTGGTCGGTACTCATGGCGATTTGCCACGGATCCTTCACGAGGAGGTACCACTCCAGCCCGATAGCCCATTGCAGCGCGTGCACGAACGACTTCTCTTGGTAAGTGATCGGCACGATGCCGCAGCCGCCTTCGCACTCGGCGTCGCTATTAAACCACTTCCGGCCCGTGACTTTATGGAGGTAAT
>JBBRUN010000406.1:0-5300 GCA_038247765.1 Gemmatales bacterium
AGCCGACGGGTGTAGAGCAGTTGCCGGCCGTGAATCGTGTCGCCGTAGAGTTCGCGGGTGGCCTTCGTTTCCTTAGTGAGGTCGAAGGCGTCGGTCGCTTCGGTCTGCATCCGGAAGGCGAGTTCGTAGGTCCGCAGTCGGGCTTCGAGCTGCGCATCGGCCTGCCGGGCGGCGAGGTGCTCCTCGTTCAGCGCCTTCACGAGGTCGAGTTGATCGCGCTGCCGGGCGGCCGGCATGTCTGGATTGCGGATGAACGCGACGAGCTTTTCCACATCCGAGTGCTTGCTGTCGAGGTAGGTGCCTTGGTAGACCCCCGGCAGAAAACCCGACCGCCAGTTCTGCGTCGTGACGATGGGATACCCGCCGGGGCACATCACGACGAAACCCGGCAAGTTGCGGTTCTCGCTGCCCAATCCGTAAGTGACCCACGATCCGAAACTCGGCCGGGGCAAGCGTCCGTCGCCGCAGTTCATCAGCATCAGCGACGGTTCGTGATTCGGCACGTCCGCATACATGGAGCGGATGATGCACATGTCGTCGATGTGCTCCGCCGTCTTCGCGAACAGGTCGCTGACTTCGATCCCGGACTTGCCGTATTTCTTGAACTTGAACGGCGACCGCATCGCCGCGCCGGTCTTGCGTTCCGTACGGAGGTTCGAGGTCGGCAGCGGCTTGCCGTGATACTTGTCGAGCGCGGGTTTGGGGTCGAATGTATCGACCTGCGATGGCCCGCCGTTCATGAAAAGATGGACAATATGTTTCGCCTTGGCTTTGAAGTGCGGGGCCTTCGGTGCGAGGGGATCGACGGCCGGCGCGGCGCTGGCGTCATCTGCGAGGATGCCTGCGAGCGCAAGCATGCCGAGACCGGTCCCGGTCTTCGTCAGCAGGTCTCGTCGTGATAGTGGAATCATCCCGATCTCCAATCAGTCCACAAATGCAAATTCATTCGTCATCAGCAGCCCGTGAGCGAGGTCGAGCCATCGTTCGGCCTCCGGCCCCTTCGCAAGGTACGCCGTCAATCGTTCGCGTTCCGTTGCGGAAGGCTTCCGGGCGAAGGCCGTCGTGAACAGCAGATCAAGCTTCTGGTTCGCGGTCTTCGCTCCCTTGAACGGCGCCGAGTTCACCCAGCGCTTCGCCGCGTCTCTCGCAAATGGGCCGTTCATAAAATAGAGCGCCTGCGGCGCCACTGTCGTACTCGTGCGCTCGGGGCTGGTCGAGGCGGGATTGGGCACGTCGAACGTCGCCAGCAGGCTCGGGAATTCCAACCGATCGATGGAGCCGTAGACCGCCCGACGCGTTCGGCCCACGAAGAGCGGCACCGATGGTCCGCCCTCGGCGAAGTCCAAACTCCCGGAGACCGCGAGCATGGCGTCGTGCAGCGGTTCGAATTCGAGCCGTCGGCGATTCTGCTTCCAGAGCAGGGCGTTCTCCGGATCGGCCGCAATCCCATCTTTGCGGTCGAGGCTCGCTTGGCGATACGCAGCCGAAGTGAGGATCAGCTTGTGGAGCTTCTTCACGCTCCAGCCGTCCGAGACGAATTGGGCCGCGAGCCAATCGAGGAGTTCGGGGTGCGTGGGCGCATCGCCGCGCAGGCCGAAGTCGCCAGGGGTGCCGACGAGCCCCTTGCCGAAGTGGTGCATCCAGACACGGTTGACGAGCACACGCGCCGTGAGTGGGTTGTCCTTCGAGGCGATGGCCTTGGCCAGTTCGAGCCGACCGCTGCCGACGGCGAACGGCTTGCGATTCGGATCGAGGACGCTCAGGAACTGGCGCAGAACCGCTGCGCCGAGCCGGTTCGGGTTGCCGCGCAGAAAGATTCTCGGATCGTACGGCCGCTCAGCATCGAGCAGTGCCATCACTCGCGGCGGGCCTTTCGCGGCCCAGATTTCCACGTCCTTGATGAGCTTCTGGTATTCCCCCTGCGTAGCCCGGTCGGGGAAGAGGGAGAGGAAGCCCCAATCGAGTGTCAGCGGCGCATCGGCCGGGGCGGTCGGGCCGTACAGCGCGGCCAGCAGTGGCTCGGTTCCCGGCAGCGCGAATCCCGAATACTTCCGCGCGGTATCCGCGAGGGCGAGGGCACGGCCGTAGCGCTCGGCGACTTCCTTCATCGACTTCGGCGGAATCGCGAACTGCGCTTTCAGCAAGGGCGGGTCGGTCGCCACGGTGCGGATCGCCGCGAACTCAGCGTCGGACGCATCGGCATAGCGGTGCCAAAGTGCCCATCCGGGATCGTTCCGCTTTCGCGTGGCTTCCAAGAAGGCGCGCCAGCGGGCGATCATCGCCGGGTTCAGATCTCCCTTTTCCGAGATCAGCATGAAGTCGTCGGCCGGTGGTTGATTGCGGATGACGTACGCTGCGAGCAAGTAATCACCCGCCTTCAATCGGGCCTGCGACACCAGATCCTTATGCTTCGTCTGCACGAATTGAATCAGAATCCGCTCGCGGATTGCGGTGAGGGAGGCCATCATTCGGTTCGGAAGCGTGTCCGGAACCAAGCCGTAGAGCGGCGGAACGAGCGGCTCGGTTCCGCTGCGGAAGACCCCATAGAGCGAGTAATAATCGGCCTGCGGGATCGGGTCGAACTTGTGGTCGTGGCAGCGGGCGCAGCTCACGGTCAGCCCCATCAGCCCGCGCGTCACGGTGTCGATGCGGTCGTCGATCACGTCGTGGGTGTTCCCCATGAAGTGCCCGCCGACGGTCAGGAAGCCGAGCGCCGCCAGCGATTTCTTGTCCGCGAGGTCGAGTCGGTCGGCCGCGAGTTGTTCGAGGACGAAGCGGTCGTACGGTAGGTCCTTGTTGAACGCGCCGATGACGTAATCGCGGTAGGTCCACGCCCACGGGTAATTCTTGTCTTCGAAGAAAACGTACCCTTTGTTGTCCGCGTAGCGGGCGACATCGAGCCAGTGCCTGGCCCAACGCTCTCCGTACCTCGGCGATGCCAGCAACCGGTCGATCAGTTTCTCGAAGGCGTCTTTCGAGGTGTCCGCTTCGAATGCGGCGACTTCGGCCGGCGTCGGCGGCAATCCGTGCAGGTCGAAGGTGAGTCGGCGGATGAGCGTCCGCTTGTCCGCCTCCGGCGATGGCGCCAGCTTCTTCTCGGCCAACTTCAAACGGATGAACGTATCGACGGGATGTGGCTCCCCCCTCGGCACTGTTGGCGACTTCACCGGCTTGAAGGCCCAATGCTCGGTCCCAGCCGCTTCCACGCCCTTCGGCGGAAGTAGTTTGACCTTCGCCGGCCACGGTGCGCCAAGTGCGATCCACTTTTCAATCGCAGCAACCTCCGCTTCGGAGAGTTTGCCATCCTTCGGCATCTTCAATTTGCCAGTCTGCTTCACCGCCGTGAGCATCCGGCTCTCGCCCGGTTTGCCGGGCACAAACACCGGGCCATCGGTGCCGCCGAGTAGTGCGGCCTCACGGGAATCCAGCCGCAGGCCTCCCTTCTCCGCCGTGGGCCCATGACAGGTCACGCACTTCTCGACGAGGATCGGCCGGATCGATTTTTCGAAGAAGGCTTCTCCCACCGGCTCTTCGGCGCGGAGTGAGGCCGGGAGGAATGCAGTAACGAAAGCGAGGAAGTATCGTGTCATAAGAAATGGGCCGAGAGCGCCGGGGGGGAGGGAGGACATTCCGGCTTTACAACTGTTATACCCGACTGATGGTGGTCGATGGAAGGTTGGTAGTGCTAAAATGTCAGTCGCGACCGACACCGCTCGGAACTCCTTCCATGAAAATCACCGAAGTCGTCTGCCAGATCCTGCGCATCCCGAACGTGCAGGCTAAGACCGCCAGCAGCCAGGATTCGGTGCTTGTGCGCATCCGCACCGACGATGGCCTCGAAGGAATCGGCGAAGCCGATTCCTCGCCGGAAGTGGTCAAGGCGATCATCGACGCCCCCTTCAGCCACAACATTGCCTGTGGATTGCGCCAGCTCCTCATCGGCGAGAACCCGCTCGATCACGAACGCCTCTGGCAATTGATGTATCGCCGCACGATGTACTTCGGCCGCAAGGCCGTGGGCATCACGGCGATGGCGGCCGTCGATATGGCCCTCTGGGATCTGAAAGGCAAAGCCTTTGGCCAGCCGATCCACCGGCTGCTCGGCGGCAAACAGCACGACAAACTCCGCGGCTACGCGTCGATCCTCTTCGGCCGCGATGGAAAAGAAACCGCCGACATTGCTCGCAAATGGGTCGGTGCCGGGTACACCGCCGTGAAGTTCGGCTGGGAACCGATGGGCACCTCCGAGGCAGTGGACATCGACTTGGTGAAGGGCGCCCGCGATGGATTGGGCGACGCGATGCTGCTCATCGATGCCGGCTGCGTCTATGATGCGCGGACCGCGCTGCGGCGGGCGCACGCCTTCGCCGAGTATTCGCCCGAGTGGTTCGAGGAGCCGCTCCGCGAAGACGACATCGACGGCTACGTCTGGCTCCGGGATCGCTCGCCGATTCCCATCGCCGCCGGGGAGGGCGAGTGCGGCCGGGAGTCGTTCCGCCCCTTCATTGACCGTCATGCGCTGGATGTGTATCAGGTCGATCTCTCGCGGTGCGGCTTCACCGATGCGGCCTACATCCGAGCCCGCGTCGAAGAGATCGGCGCCCGCCTCTGCAACCACTGCTACACCAGCCCGCTGACGGTCGCCGCGAGTTTGCACTGGCTCAGCACCTGCCGCGATGCCTTCGTGTTCGAGGATTGCGTCGAAGATTCGCCATTACGACACGAGCTGACCATCGAGAAGGTGCAGTCGGTGAATGGCTTCATCGAAGTGCCCGACCGCCCCGGAGTGGGTGTGACGCTGGATGAAGCTTTCGTGCGCAAGTACCTCGTCGCCGAATCGAAATGAACCG
Source organism: Gemmatales bacterium (assembly GCA_038247765.1). GTDB lineage: Bacteria > Planctomycetota > Planctomycetia > Gemmatales > Gemmataceae > JALHQU01. Next base: position 4,851 of record JBBRUN010000406.1, read on the forward strand.
GAGCCATCCATGAGCCGCGCCGCGACCGAATACCGCTACGAAAAACTGACGTGGCCCGAGATCGACGACGCCGTTGCCCTCGGCAAAATCTGCATCGTCCCCTGCGGAGCCGTCGAGCAGCACGGGCACCACCTGCCGCTCGATGTCGATCTCGTCTGCCCCGTCGGCGTTGCCACCGGCGCGGGGAAGGAGATCGCGGACAAGCTCCTCGTACTGCCGGTCGTGCCCTACGGCTACACCGGGCATGTGATGGACTTCCCCGGCACCATCAACACCGACTTCGAGCACTTCATCCAGGGTGTGCTCGATATCACGAAAAGCCTCGCTTACCACGGCTTTAAGAAGATCATCCTGCTGAACGGGCACGGCTCGAACATGCCGAACCTCGATCTCGTGGCCCGGCGGACGAACTTGGAAACGGACGCCGAGTGTACGCTGATCGCGTGGTGG
>JBBRUN010000407.1:0-5289 GCA_038247765.1 Gemmatales bacterium
CAGCGAAAGCAGCGAAAGCAGCGAAAGCAGCGAAAGCAGCGAAAGCAGCGAAAGCAGCGAAAGCAGCGAAAGCAGCGAAAGCAGCGAAAGCAGCGAAAGCTAAGATGAGATGTTTTCGTAGGTCACGCTGTGCGTGACGCCGGAGAGTATCCGCTAGGGGGGCTTGCGTCACGCCGAGCGCGATGTGACTGCAATACCGGGTTATTCGCTCAGTTTAGTGCCGTCACTCACGGAAGTCTGGCTCAGCTGAAAGACTACTCGCGAGTTCCTTCAATCGTTCAAAGCCAATTGGTTATTTCGAATATTACGGCTCTATGTATGCCTTTTGCTACTGCGATCCACTACAAACCCGTAATGAGCTGCTTGCTTCTCAAAAAAGGTAGCTGATGACGGACAAGGTTCGTGTAGAACTTCGCCTGGTACTCCCAGACATTCCGGACGAACGGGATGCGTGCGTCGCCCGCTTGGAGTCCCGGCTCGGGCGGGAGCGAGGGCTGTCGCGCGGCCATGTTGTCAGTGAAAAGGGCGAACCGGCTTACCTCTGCCTTCATTACGACCCCGACGTGCTCAGCCTCGCCGAAGTTGAACGTTTGGCCCGCGCCGCCGGGGCTGAGATTCACGACCAGTACGGTCACGCTCTTCTGACGATCCGCGCTGTCAGTTCGGAAGACGCCGCCGCCGGAATCGAGGTGGCATTGCGGGCCGTTCCCGGCGTGGTCGATGCTTCAGTGAGCCTGCCGGCACAGAGAGTTCGAGTCGAGTTCGAACGCCGTCGAACGTCTGTCGAAGAGTTACAAAAAGTCCTCAACACCATGGGCTATCCGACTGCTCCATCCGAAGGCCGCGATCACGACCACGGCACTTGGTACTCCCGCAACAAGGAGTTCGTCTGGAGTCTGGCCACCGGTACGTTCCTCGCTGTCGCTTGGGTGGGCGAGACATGGCTCGGATTTTCGCGCCTGCTCGCGGTCGGACTGTACTTAGTCGCATATGGGTTCGGCGGGTTCGAACTGATCGTTCATCCGCTCAAAGCGTTGCGACGGGGGAAATTTCGATTCGACATCGATCTCCTCATGCTTCTCGCCGCCGTCGGCGCTGCGGCGTTGGGCGAATGGGTCGAAGGCGCGTTCCTGCTCTTTCTCTTCTCCCTCGCCCACGCTTTGGAGCATTACGCATTGGGCCGTGCCCGCAACGCGATTCGCGCTTTGTCCGATCTCGCACCGGCTAAGGCTCGTGTTCGGCGAGACGGTACGGAGTTGGAAGTGCTTGTGGATCAAGTGCGAGTCGGCGAGACGGTGATCGTTCACCCTGCCCAGCGCATTCCCGTCGATGGGAAGGTTCAAAGCGGACAATCGGCAGTCGATCAGGCACCGATCACCGGTGAGTCTGTTCCAGTCGAGAAGGCACCCGGTGATGAAGTATTCGCGGGCACTGTGAACGGATTGGGAGCCTTGGAAATCGTGACCATGCGTGCTGCCGGCGACCGGACGTTAGACCGGGTGGTCCGACTGGTCGAAGAAGCCCAGACGCAAAAAGCGCCGACCCAGCGGTTCACCGACCGCTTCGAACGGGTCTTCGTCCCTTGCGTACTGTTAGCCGCACTCCTACTCGTCGTCGTTCCGCCACTGATCGGGTATTGGCCTTGGGCCATCAGTTTCTATCGGGGGATGGCGCTGCTGGTCGCGGCATCGCCTTGTGCGCTGGCCTTGGGAACTCCGTCAGCGGTGCTCGCTGGAATCGCTCAGGCTGCCCGCAATGGGGTGCTGATCAAAGGCGGGGAATATCTGGAAGCACTCGGTGGCGTTCGGGCGATTGCGTTTGACAAAACAGGAACGCTGACGATGGGGAAACCGCAGATCACCGACCTCATGACCATGCCGGGTGTTGCTGAATCGGAGTTGCTACGGATCTCGGCGGCTGTCGAGCGACGATCCCAACACCCCTTGGCCGCCGCCGTTGTCCGCCGCGCCGAGGCCGATGGAGTCCGGCTTCCGGAAGTGTCGGACGTTGAAAGCGTCACGGCACGCGGTGTGCGATCAACCGTCGAAGGAATTGTCGTCGAGATCGGGAATTTACGGCTGTTCGAAGGATCGGAAATTCCCAATACGATCACCCAAATGGTTGATGACCTCCAACGGCGCGGGCGAAGCACGATGGTGGTTCGGTTCGGCCCGCAATGGCTCGGCGTGATCGGGCTCGCGGATTCGCCGCGTCCGAGCGTCCGAAGGACGCTGGATCGGCTCCGTCAAATGGGCATCGACCCCCTCGTCATGTTGAGCGGTGACAATGCCGGCGTCGCGAATGTCATCGGGCGAGAAGTCGGGATCGACCAGATCCGAGCCGGTCTGCTGCCAGAAGACAAGGTCACGGCCGTGCGGGAGTTGCTTCAATTGCATGGCAGCGTTGCCATGGTGGGCGACGGCGTGAACGACGCCCCGGCACTTGCGAACGCAACGATCGGTGTTGCGATGGGCGGAGCGGGGACAGCCGCAGCATTGGAGACCGCCGACATTGCACTGATGGGCGACGACCTGGCCAAGCTGCCATTCGTCGTCGGTCTCTCGCGGGCGGCTCGCGGTATCATCCGGCAAAATCTGGTGATCGCCCTCGGGACGATCGTCGTCCTCGCGATCGCGACGACATCAGGATTGGCTCGGATTGGCCCGGCCGTCGTGTTTCACGAGGGCAGCACACTCGTTGTCATTTTCAACTCCCTTCGGCTTCTCGGGTACAAGCGAAACCTCTAACAAAATACCAATATCTACCCTGTTAGTACCTCTGCCAGAAAAAGTTCGATAGCCGTCCTGCGATCCCGGTGCGGGTTTGAACTGGAACTGCACTTGAAAGCGGATTTGAAATTTGCGCAGCGAATGTTGTCAGACTCGAAGTACCATTGCCCAAGCGCCGAATCGGACGTAAACCGTTGCCCCCGTATCGAATGTTCCACGAACTCGGCTATCTTCTACAATTGGGTAGGGGAGGCGGCTAGACGATCACATCGATCATTCCCTTTCAATACGTGCGAATGTTGACAAACAAACATGGCCCGGACTGACCGAAATCCATAAAAAAAGACCACCGGAATCGCTCGAATCGCCCGCCGCGACACCGACTGTAACTCGTTACCCGGTATTCGGTTGCTTTTCGGAATTCCGCATCGCTGCACAGGTTCTGCGTTAGGAGTCTGGTTTGGCCAAGTCCTCTTCGACCCCGCCCGGTTCCGATGATCCGCCACCGGCCGCCGTCGTTCTCCCCGATCTGCCGATCGACCCGCTCGATATCGTCGATGAATTGCGGGACAGCTACCTCACGTACGCGCAGTCGGTCATCGTCAGCCGGGCGCTGCCGGACGTGCGCGACGGATTGAAGCCATCGCAGCGGCGGATCCTCGTCGCCATGAACGACCTCGGCCTCGGGCCGACCTCCGCGACGAGTAAGTGCGCCGGCATCATCGGCGAGACGATGAAGCGCTACCACCCGCACGGCGATGCCAGCATCTACGACACGCTCGTGCGCATGGCCCAAGACTGGGTCATGCGGCAGAAGCTCATCCACGGCCAAGGGAACTTCGGCTCCATCGCCGGCTTACCGCCCGCCGCGCACCGGTATACCGAGGCGCGCCTGACGTACCCCGCCGCCGAGATGCTGGTCGATTTGAACAACGACACCGTCGATTTCATCGACAACTACGATGGCAAATACCGCGAGCCGCTGGTGCTGCCGAGCAAGTTCCCGAACCTGCTCGTCAACGGCGCCGTGGGCATCGCCGTCGGCATGGCCACCGACATTCCGCCGCACAACCTCCGCGAAATCTGCACCGGCCTCATCCGGCTCATCGACAACCCCGATCTCAGCTTAATGGAACTGCTGGAAATCGTGCCGGGGCCCGACTTCCCCACCGGCGGCATCGTCATGGGCAAGGCCGGGATCTACCGGGCCTACATGGGCGAACGCAGCCGGATCACGCTGCGGGCCCGCGCCGAAATCGTCGAAGAACAAAAGGGGAAAATCCCGGTCATCATCATCAAGGAAGTACCGTTCGAAGTGACGCGCAACGCGCTCATGGCCGAGCTCGGCGAACTCCTGCGCGACGACCGCATTCCGGGCATGAGCTTCGTCCGCGACGAATCCTCGGCCCGCACCGGCGAACCGGTGCGCTTGGTCGTCGAACTCAAACGCGGGGCCGACCCACACCTCGTGTTGAACCAAATCTATCAGTTCAGCCGGTTGCAGAAGACCGTCAGTATCGCCATGCTCGCCCTCGTCGAAGGCCGGCCGGAGTTCCTGACGCTCAAGCAGATGATGCAGAAGTTCCTCGATCACCGCATCGTCGTCATCCGCCGGCGCACCAACTTCTTACTCCGGGAGGCCAAGCGGCGCAGCCACGTCCTCGAAGGGCAGTTGATCGCCATTGCGAGCTTGGATCTGGTGATCCAAACCATCCGGCAGTCTCCGTCGCGGGCCGAGGCCAAGGTGCGCTTGCAGGGCATGGGCGTCTCGCTGGAACTCATGAAGTCGGCCCTCGGCGAAGTCGCCTTCGGCATTCTGCAAGCCGAGATCGGCTTGCGCGACGAATACCGCATGACCGAACTGCAAGCCGAGGCGATCCTGCGGATGCAGCTCGGGCAGTTGGCCAACTTGGAACGGGACGAAATCCTAAAGGAGTACAACGGCATCCGCGACGAGATCCGCAGCTACGAAGCGATCCTCGGCAGCGACGCCATGGTCAACGACATCATCCGCGCCGACCTCGAACTCATGCGCGACCGCTTCGGCAACGACCGCCGCACGGAAATCACCGACGACGGCGGCGACGTCGAGATGGAAGATTTGATCGCCGATGAACCGACGGTCGTGATGCTCTCGCACGAAGGCTTCATCAAGCGATTGCCGATCGAAACCTACCGCACCCAAGCCCGCGGCGGCAAGGGCGTGCAGGGGGGCCTGCGCGACAACGACTTCATCGAGCACTTCTTCACCGCCACCACGAAATCGTTCCTGCTCTGCTTCACCGACCGCGGTCAGTGCTATTGGCTCAAGGTGTACCGGATTCCCGAAGCGAGCCGGACGAGCAACGGACGCTCCATCGCCAACGTGCTATCGTTGAAGCCGGACGAAAAGATCGCCAGCGTCATCCCCGTCCGCGAGTTCGAAGCCGGCACGTTCCTACTGATGGCCACCCGGCAGGGACTCGTGAAGAAGACGAGCCTGATGGAGTACAGCCGCCCGCGCCAAGGGGGCATCATCGGCATCAACCTCGAAGAAGGGGACGCGCTGATGCAAGTCTGC
>JBBRUN010000408.1:0-5251 GCA_038247765.1 Gemmatales bacterium
CCATCAACGCGTGCAAATCATCGAAGGTCCGGTAGCGATTCACCGCTAGGCCTTCGACACCGACGACCGTATCCGGGTGCGAGGTCAACAGCGTTACCGCATGGCCGCGGGCCCGCGCCTCGACGGCGATGCGGCCGCCCGTACGACCGGTGAAGATGTTCGTCAGGCAGCGGACGCGGTCGATCGGCGTCTGGGTGTTCCCGGCCGTGATGAGGACGCGCATAGCTACCGGCGATCCTCCCACTGCGAGTAAACTTGCTGGTAACGCCGATAGCAGAGTACGAACACGGCCGGGCCCAACGCGGCGATGAGGACGACGACCCCCAAGCCGATGCCGATTCCGGTCATCATGCCGGCGCAGCAATAACCGCGATTGCGTACCACGAGGTGCATGGGAATCGCTACGAGGAGTTCCGCGACGCTGCCGGCGAGGAGCGCTTGCCAAAGCCGGTTGCCGATGCCCTCCGGCCCTCGGCTGAGGGCGATCCCGCCGAAGAGGATCAACCAGCCGAGCCAGACGGCCAAAACCCCGAGCCCGATCGAGAGCCCGCCATCTGCTTTCGAGATTCGACTCTCGGTGTATTCGTCGAGTGCGACGGAGAATCCGAAACAAACGAGGCCGGCCAATAGCGAAGATGTGATAATCGGAACCCAGATTGAGCGGCGCGAGAGCACTCGTTCCCGATGACCCTTGGGCACGGGAATTAGAAATAGCGTGGCACCGCAGCTGAAAAGGATGATGAACGCTATGAACGCCCAGATCATGCCTTCGACGCTCCCTCCGATTGAGGCGATCGCGAAAGGGGCGAGCAAGATCGCCCCGGCCAAAAGGGCGTACACGCCGATGACCAGCTTGGCCCAGAGGGGTTGCTTCGAACGGATCGCGGTGTCTTTCATCGGTATCGGGCCCGCCCGTGTCACGTCCCCGTGGCGAGCGCCACGGCCAGTTGGCAGCCGGCTTCGAACTCGACGAGGTCGACCCACTCCTTCACGGTGTGGATGTCGTTCTGGCCGGCGCCGAAGGTCACCGTCGGGATGTTGTGCTTCACCATCCAGTTGGCGTCCAAGCCGCCGTTGGCGACGCGGATGTTCGGCGTACGCCCGATGGCCGTTACGCCCCGACTCGCCTTCGCCACCACCGCGGCCTTCTCGGAAATCTTGAACGGGAAGTAGTCGGTGCGCGAGGTGAACTTCATCCGCCCCGGCTTCCCTTCGTGATCGAGCACCTTCTTCAGGGCCGCGCTGAAGGCGTCTTTGTACGCGTTCGTGATCGCCTTGAAAAAGCGGGCGTCGTGGCTGCGGCTCTCGCCCTTCACCAAGACGAAATCGGTGACGACGTTGGTGGCGTCGCCGGCGGTGCCCCCATTCTTACCGCCGACGGGGCCGATGTTGCTCGATCCTTCTTTGCCGTCCTTCACGATCTTGCCCCACCACCCCTTGGCTTGGATGTCGGTGAGCGCGTGGGCGAGGATCATCATCGCCGAGACGCCGCGCTCGGGGGCGACCCCGGCGTGCGATGCCTTGCCGTAGATTTCGACTTCCCAGCGATCCGCGCCGACGGCCCCGACGATGACATCCCCGGCACTGCGGCCGTCGAAGTTGAAGCCCATCGACACATCGTCGAACTCGGCCGGGTTGAGGTGCCGTGCGCCGAACAGGCCCGACTCTTCGCGAACCGTGAAGAGCAGCGTGATGGGCGGGTGCGACAGTTTCTGTTGCATCAGCTCGGCCGCGAGCGTGACGAGCACCGCGCAGCCGGTGCGGTTATCGCCGCCGAGGGCCGTCTCGGCTTCGTTGACGATCTTCTTGCCTTTGCGGACGGGCTTGACCCCGGCACAGAGTGGCACCGTATCGAGGTGAGTCATGTACAATTGACGCGGGGCGTTGGCCAGAGCTCCGTAGCCCGGGATGTTGACGACGAGGTTGCCCGTTTGCGTCGGCATCGGGATGCGGGTATTGGCGTCGTCGTGACGGATCGACTTCGGCGGCACGCCGACTTCTTTGAGCGCTTCCCCGATTTCCTTGGCGATCTTTCCCTCTTCGCCCGTGATGCCGGGGACGGCGAGGAACCGCAGCAACCGGTCGACGGCCGCTTGGGTATCGATCTTCAACATCGGCGGAACTCGCTGCGGATTGGGGTAGGCTCCCATTAAGATACGCAAATGCGAGTGAATTCCGAGAAAACGGGCGAATGGATTCCAGTGTTGTCCATGCGGTGGCGCAAGTTTTGCCGACTTGCGTGTATCCTTTATTGCTGCGAGAATCGGCACAAGCCGCATTGGGCGTCTCGTCTGCCTCGCGGCGGGCACACCTTCGGAGGTTCACAACCCATGTTCCGCTCTCTTCTGTGTATCGCGGCGTTGGCCGGGGCTGGTTCAGCTCTGCAAGCCGGCGAATTGGACGGTGATAAAACCGCTCCCAAATCGACCGTTCCCGTGGTCGCCGCCACGAGTTCTGCGACCGAACTCGATCGGGAATCGCCGACTGCCGCGCACCGCCGCGGCGGCTGGGGCTACGGTGGTGGGTATCGCGGCTACGGTGTCGGCTTTGGCCGCGGCTACGGCTTTGGCGGCTACGGCTACGGCGGCTTTGGCGGCTACGGCTACGGCGGCTTTGGCGGCTACGGCGGCTACGGCGGCTTCGGCGGCTTCGGCGGTGGTTACAACAATAGTTTTTACGGTGGCTATTCCAGCTACTATGCCCCGAGCTATTACAACGGCTGCTGGTAACGCGAAGTCAAACCGGAACCGGCCATAGGCCGGTTCCATTGTTCCCGTCGGTTCCATCTCGCTTCACACCTCGATTCCGAGTCTGCACCATGCGCCGCATTGTGGCCGCTACCGCCGTCGCGCTCTTCGCCGCACTGGTCGCCATCGCGGTCGAGCCGCCCGTTATCACGCCGGTCTCCGCCTCCAAATTGACCAACGCCGAGAGCGCCCGTCGGAAGCTGGGGTTGTACGCGAGTTACCCCGCAGTGCCGACCATCGGCCAGGTGAAGGTCGCCATCCTCGATAGTGGCTTCGACCGCATTGATGGCCAGCGGCCTTACTTGCCCAAGAGCGCTGTGCTCGTCGAGCATTACGACCGCGAATTCATCGCGAAGCACAAACTCGGCGAACCCGACTTTCAAAAATCGTTCGTGCCCGGCGAAGCCCACGGCCGCTTGATGGCGCAAATTGTTTGGGCCGCGTCGGGCAGCTCCCAATTCGGGCCGAAGTTCTACTTGCTGAATGCCAATGGGCCGACGCTGTTTCGCCGCGCCGTGCGTTATGCCATCGAGCAAAAGGTCGACGTGATCCTGTTCAGCGGGACGTTCGAAGGGGCCGGGAACTTCGACGGTCGCGGACCGATCAACGCGGTTGTGGACGACGCCTTGGCCGCCGGGATCATTTGGGTGAACGCCGCCGGGAACAACGGCGGTACGGTCTTCAACGGCCCGGTGAAGCTCGACGACACCGGCTACTTGAAGCTCCGCACCGGCGACGATCCCACAGCCTTGCGCTTCGCCAACCGGCTCGACGAAAACGCCGTGACGATCACGCTGACGTGGAACGATTACCGCGACACCGAAGACGCGGGGACGGACAAAGACCTCGACTTGATCGTCGAAGATTGGCTCGGTCGAGTCGTGGGCGAAAGCCAGTTGAAGCAAGTGCCCGCCGGACCGCCCGCCGCTGCGGGCGAGACGAAGAATCCGCGCGAGCGCGTCATCTTGACCGACCTTCCGGCGAAACCATCGGGCGAGGAATACCGCGTCCGCGTGAAAGCGAATAGCCGGAACTTCGGTGCGCTCGACCGCATCCGCATCTTGGTGTCGTCCGCCCGCACGGCCGCACTGAATGACCCGGATTCGGGCAAGACCGTCGTGCCGGTGGAATTTCTCGATGCCTCGAAGAGCGGGGAAATGTATCCGCCGGCCGATCACGCCGGGGTGCTCGCCGTCGGCGATTCGCTCGCGCAGTCCGCCGTGGGTCCGACAGTGGATGGCCGGTTGAAGCCGGATGTCGTGCTCGCCGATTCGGTGGCGCGTTTCAGCAACGGTGATGAATCGGTCGGTTCGTCGAATGCCGCGGCCTACTTCGCCGGTGTCGTGGCGGTGCTGCGGGCCACGGAACCGAGTTTGACCACTGGCCACCTGCGCGATTGGGTGCGCCAACTCGACCGTAAGAAAGTACCGGTGGCAGCGAGCGTTCGCATTCCGGACGCCGCGCCGTTGTCGCCGAACCAAGAGCGGGCCATGCGCTACGCGGCGATCGCTTTAGAAGAGAAGCGCCGGCGCGGGGAATTGAATCCGGAGGTCATCGTGTCCAACCCCGGCGGCACGGTCGTTGTGACGCCCAAGACTAAGACTCCGGCTGCGCGGGCGTTACCCGCCGGCGATCCGCCCGTCCATGCCCCATGGGTCGCGCCGACGCCGCGCGAACTCGCGCTGATGGTTCGCAATGGAAAGTGAACTTCTTCCGACGGAAAAAGCCCGACCCATGCGGGCCGGGCTGTTGCAGAGAGTGGGAACTCGATCCGCCGATTCACCAACTGAACACGCCGCCCCAGATGAGGGCGATGATGATCACGATGGTGGGGGCGCCCAGCAGACCGGCGATGATGCCGTAGCTGATGCGACCAGCGCGTTCGATTCGGGGTTGTGCCAACATGATAAACCTCGGGTGAGGGTTGATGGGGAAGGCGGCATATCACCGCGGTGAATCACTGATTGCAAGCACCATGCCAAACAAAAGTCGCTCGGATTTCGGTTGAAAACGACCCGCTCGAACGCCGATCGCACGTCCGCTTCTCAATATTGACCCTGCGGCTTCTCCCCCGTCCGGATCGGCGACAGTGTTAGCCCCCTGAAATCGATCGAGTGACTCGCTTTGTCGGAGTTCCAGCCGGACAGAAGAACTTCGCGGGAATCTTCTCCCGCGGAATTTGTGCCCGTGTCGGGCGTGATGTAGATATCGGCGTTGGCCCATGCACGGGCCGCATTGTCCGCGGCGGTCGTCTCCGCCGCGCTGTGATCCACTCGTCTCGCGCACCGGGAGAATCCCATGTTCAAGAAATTGCTCCGCACCGGCGTCTCATTCCTCAAGCAAGAAGATGGCCCGACGGCCGTCGAGTACGCGGTCATGCTCGCACTGATCGTCGTGGTCTGCATCGCCGCCATCACCGCCATCGGCGGCGCCTCGAACCAGACCTTCAGCCAAGTCGGCTCGGCGATTACCCCCAGCTGATCGCCCGGGCACCGCTGGTACTC
>JBBRUN010000409.1:0-5250 GCA_038247765.1 Gemmatales bacterium
AGCAATTTCGGCCCCAACGGGTCTACCCATTTCCAAATCGAGGTGTCCCCGCTGGGGTCCAAGTAACAAACCTCCTGCATTGGGTGTAACCGCGTTCCCGGCGCTTTCCTCAGGAGAAGCTGGATCGACGCAACCTCTACTCGGAATGGCACTTGTGTGTCTGAAAGCCCTTGGATCCCAAGCGACCATGAACGAAGAAATCGGTTTTGATTTCGGGCGTAGATGCCGGGAAAATCACCCAATATACTTTTTGGGCGAGAATTCACGGCATTACCCTCGGCGATCTCCCTTGTTTCTAAGGCAATCCGCCCTGGCGGAAACGCGGTTACACCCCTGCCCGCGAAGGTATTCGATGCTGGGGCCGAAGTTGTCACCGTATTTCTCTAAGTTTCGCGCGTGGAATTTGTCCGGTCGATCCGCTGGTGTCAGATCTTTGTATTTCACTCCTATGTCGCGTCGCATTTGGTACAGAGTGCGAGCGATTTCCTCCGACAATTTCCCCCCAGAGCGCATCTGCTCCGCCGTTTCTTTTAAGCCCTCTACTTCATTGATGTAAGCCTGTAGAAGGGGCGGCAAACTTTTACGGGTTACCGGAACCGGATTGCCGAAGATCAGCAATGGAGATGGATTACTTCGCCTTCACATCGTAGCAGGCGAGCTTATCTTGGTCGCGGAGGTACATTTTTCCGCCGACGATCACGGGGTGGGCCCAGCTTTCTTTGCCGCTGCGGTCGGCCTCTTTGAACGACGAGACGACTTTGAGCTCCGTCGGCGAAGGCTCGATCAGTACCATGGTGCCGTTTTGATAGCGGAAATAGAGCAGACCATCGGCGAACAGCACCGCCGCGGATCCGCCACCGCCGGCGGGGCTTTTCTCGGGGCCCCATTTGATGTCGCCACTTTTCAGATCGACGCAGACCGGATTGCCTTGGTTTTGTTCGTGGCCGAAGTAGGCGTAGGCGCCGACCTTCACCATGCCGCCGTGGTGGTTGTTCAACGCGCTCTTTTGGTGAGTTTTCAGCGCCGTTGCTTTGAATTGATTCGTACCGTTGGCTTCGATCTTGAGCAGGGCGGAACCGCCGTTGCCGTATGAGCACGACACCCACACGTTATCCCCGGAGACGATCGGGATGGGGATCTGGGCGGTGCCGCCGTTGGCCCCTTTGCCCTTGTAATCCCAGAGGAGTTTGCCCGTCTCCGGTGCGACGGCGACGACCCCGACCGAAGGGCCCATGAGAACGATGTACATCTCCGCTCCGGCCAACTTCGCCTTCATCGGGGAGCAATATCCGCCCCCGCCGCCGCCTCCGGTGATCGAGCTTTTCCAGATATCTTTACCGGTCTTTTTGTTCAGCGCGACGAGGGACGCCTTGCTGCCGCCCGGCACGCAGATCAACTTGTCGCCGTCGATCAGCGCGGAGTCGGTGAAGCCCCACGACGGCACGTTGCCGCCGAAGTCTGCGATGTAGTCGCGTTGCCAGATCAATTTGCCGTTCGAGGCGTCGAGGGCGACGAGCTTACCGTTACTGCTGACTCCGAATACTTTGCCGTCGTCAAACGTCGGGGTGGCGCTCGGGCCATTGTTTTGATTCGTCTTGCGCGGTTCGTCGATCGGCGTGAACCAGAGTTCCGTGCCGTCGGCTTCCTTCAAAGCCCAAATGCCATCTTTCCCGCCGCGGGTTCCCATGCCGAAGATCATTCCCTTGGCGACCGTCGGCGTGCCGAACCCGGTGCCGAGGTTTTTGGCCGTCCAGACTTTCGCCGGGCCATCCTTCGGCCAAGTTTTCAGGAGGCCGGTCTCTTTGGAAACGCCGTCGCGGTTCGGCCCGCGGAACGCCGGCCAATCTTCGGCGAACGCGGTGGTGGCGAATAGCAGGCCGGCCGCGAGGAGCGGGAAGCGAATGGGCATCGGCGGAACTCCAAGACACGGGAATATCGAAGGCGGGAGAGCGCGGGGAACTACATTCAAGTGTAAAGGGCCGCGCGAGAAGTGCAAGGAGCCACCGGGCACGGAGCGGTTCTCATTATTGTGTATCTCGGAGTCGCAGCGATGGATCTGCAAAAGCTCGTGTTGCTGGCGGCGCAGGAACTGACTCAACACAACCTCGTCGGCTGGACGTTCACTTTCGGCGATTCCAAACGCCGGCTCGGGGCCTGCAAGTACCGCTACAAGCGCATCGAGATCGCGGAATACTACGCCGCCAACAGCCCCGACGAACACGTCATCGACACGCTGCGACACGAGATCGCCCACGCCATCGCCGGTCCGGGCGCGGCGCACGGCCCCGAGTGGCAAACCATCGCCGAGCGCATCGGTGCGAAACCGGTGGCGTGTGACCGCACGGGCGAAGCGGTGGTGAAGCCGGGGGATTGGCAAGCCTACTGCGCCGGTTGCCAGCGGACGCACCAGCGCTACAAACGGCCGCCGAGTTTGACGGGCTACCGCTGCGCCTGCCCGGCGAAGTCGCCGATCACCTACGAATACAAGGGCGACCCCGCGTACCGGCCGTACGTGCCCGAGACGCCGGCCGAAGCGCCCGGTTGGTTCGCGGTTTGCGGGCACTGCAAAACCGTCCACCGCAAGATCCGTCGGCCCAGCGCCGGGAAGTGGCTCTGCAAGTGCCGGTTCCCGGAGCCGCTGGCTTGGCAACACGGGATCGCACCGACCCCGCCGGGTTGATTCCGAATCGATTGCCACAGAGAATGGTTCCGCCACGGGGGTGGGTGTTCGGCTGAAATCATTCTCCCCTCTGCCCGCATCCACCAGCGTACACTATCGGGATGTTTTCAGGAGATCGCCGATGACCTTCGATTCAATGCCGCGCCGGACTTTCCTCGCGCTGACGGCTTCCGGCATCGCCTCGCGGGCATTCGGCTTCGCCGAGCCCGTCACCGGCACGGCTCATCCGGATCTGGCGCCGTTCGACATACTCATGACATCGTTCGTCGAACAGAACAAAGTCCCCGGTGCTTCGCTCGCGGTCACGCGCGGCGGCAAGCTCGTGTACGCCCGTGGCTTTGGCTTCTCCGATGTCGAGAACAAAGAAGCCGTGCTGCCGGAATCGCTCTTCCGCATTGCGAGCGTTTCCAAACCGTTGACCGCCGTGGCGATTTTGCAACTCGCCGAGAAGGGCAAGTTGAAGCTCGACGACTTGGTGATGGATCATCTGAAGGTGAAGTCCGTCGCCTACCCGAATTCCAAGTTCGACGAACGCTGGAAGAAGATCACCATCCGGCATTGCCTACAGCACACCGGCGGCTGGGATCGCGATAAATCGTTCGACCCGATTGTCCGGGCGTTGGCCATCGCCAAGGCGTTGAAGATCGAACCGCCCGTGGGGCCGGATCACCTCGTGCAGTACATGCTGGGCCAACCGCTCGATTTCGATCCCGGCGAGAGCTACGCCTATTCGAACCTCGGCTACCTCGTGCTCAGCCGGATTATCGAGACCATCACCGGGCAGAAGTACGAAGCGCACATGAAGAAGGTCATTCTCGAACCGCTGGGTATCAAGAAGGCTCGGCTCGGTCGGGCGTTGGCGGAGAACCGGGCGAAGGGGGAAGTGAAATACTACGACGCGAAGAACCGGATGGGGCCGGGACTCTACCCGCCGATGCTCGATAAGCAGGTGCCGATTCAATACGGCGCGTCGAACCTCGAAGCCTACGAAGCCCACGGCGGTTGGATCGCGTCGTCGGTCGAACTCGTCAAGTTCGCATCCGCCTTCGACGACTCGCAAAAGTCGCCGTTGCTGTCGGCGAAGTCGATCGCCGCCATGTGGGCCGCGCCGACCGGCAAGCCGGGGCACGACAAAGACGGCAAACCGAAAGCCTCGTTCTACGGGTGCGGTTGGCAAGTGCGGCCGATTGGTACTGCCGGTAAGGCGAACACGTGGCACACGGGCTACATCCCCGGCAGCGAAGCGATCCTCGTGCGCCGCTCGGACGGGTTGAATTGGGCCGTGCTTTTCAACACGGCCAACAACCCCGATGGGAAATCGCTCGCGGGCCTCATCGACAGCAAAGTCCATGAAGCCGCCAACGAAGTGAAACGCTGGCCGACGGTCAATCTGTTCGCGAAGTATTTGTGAGCTACTTCAGCATCACGCAAACCAATTCTTTCTGGTTGCGGACGTACAGTCGTCCAGCGCTGAGGGCCGGTGCGGCTCGGACCACGCCGGTGAGCAGCGTCGCTCGGGCCTTCTCGGTGTATTTCTTCTCAGATGCCTCAAAGCGGATCGATTCGCCGTCTTCATTCACCGCGAGAATTCCGCCGTCCACCGCGATCAAACTGGCGAGGCCGAACTTCTCTTGGGACCAGAGCACCTTGCCGGTCTTCCATTCGATGCAGCGGAGGCGGGCCGCTTTGCCCTCCTGTCGGCCGTCGATACCGAAGACGAACTCGCCGACGCGGACCGGCGTGTTGTACTGGGCCGAGATCGCTTTGTCGGTCGACCAGATTTCTTCGACCTCGGCCCCCTTCGGCTTCAGCAAGATCGCGCCCGTGCTGTACGAGGTCGTCAGCAAGATCTCCTCGCCGCGGATCAACGGCGTCGCGGCATTGACGGAAGCATCAATGCGGGCCCGCCATGGGTGGCTGAGCGCGACTTTGCCATCGGCCGAGTTCACGACGAGCAACCCGGCCCGCGTGAAGAAGACGGCGTGCGGCTTGCCGTTCAATTCCATCGTCGCCGGCGTGCTGTAGCTCGGGCCGTCGTCGGACGACTTCCAAAGTTCCTTGCCGGTCTCCGGGTCGAAGGCGACGATGCCGGCCCCCTTCGCGCCGACATTCACGAGTAGTTTGCCGTCGATTAGCACCGGCCCGGCGGCCACGCCGAAGTAACCTTTCTTCGGCTTGTACTCGGCCAGCAGGTTTTTGCCCCACAGCTTTTTCCCGGCCTTGGTTTCCACGGCGTGGAGGTCGCCATCGGCCCCGTGGAGGTAGGCGACCCCCTTCGCAATCAACGGCACGCAGCGCGGGCCGTTGTCGAAATCGAAATCGTCGCGATACCGGGTGCGATAGGCGAACTTCCAAAGTTCCTTGCCCGTGTTCGGGTCGAGGACACTCAGGATTTCTTCGTTCTCGATCCGGTGGAACAGGAAGACCTTGCCCTCGGCCACGGCGACCCCGGCGAAACCGGTTCCGATGGGGATCGTCCACGCCGCGGGCGGGCCGTCCTTCGGCCAATCCCATTTCAATTGGGTTTCGGCGCTCTGGCCGTCGCGCGTCGGCCCGAGGTGGCCGGGCCA
>JBBRUN010000410.1:0-5249 GCA_038247765.1 Gemmatales bacterium
AACCCCAAGGAGTTGGAAATCCTCGACGAGCTCGCGGTGTCCAAGAACGAGACTTGGGCCCATATCGCCGTCGCCGGGGACGAGGTTATCATCCGCGATTTGTACGGCCTGACCGCTTACCGCTGGACTTCCGAAAAGTAAATTCCCATTCCGAGTGACAACGCGTTGCCAGCGGTGGAACCGGTCTCCGGGTCGCCGCTGGTTTTCTTTTATGCGTTCGCGACACGAACAACTTGCTTTCCCCCGGAGCGGCATCTAGGATCATGGCCAACGACCGCACGCAGGTACGAAGTCCATGGCCCAGTCCGCCCCCGAAACCGCCACTGTGACCCGGGATCGCGCCGCGCGGCTGGCCAAGTTCCTCAAGCTGTTGACGGGCAGCGCCAAGACCCGCACCGCGCTGATGGCCAAGTTGAAGACCGACCAGCGCGCCTTCTACCGCGACCTCCGATTCCTGCGTTCGCTCGGCATCCAAGTCAACGCCGAAGGCGACAAATACCTGCTCGACGGCACGCTCGACGCGGCCCGGGCCAAGCTCCCGTGCCCCGATCCGGGCCTGACGATGGCCGAAGCGGTCGCGCTGTCGCGCGGGACGTCCGAAGGGCACCGCAAACTGAAGCGCATGGTCGAGTCGATCAACGGCGCCGAATCCGGCGGCGCGACGATCCGCTAGTTCCACTTTCGGAAAGCCCGGCATGAAAGCCGCGATCATCATCCCCGCCCGCTACGCCTCCAGTCGTTTGCCCGGCAAACCGCTGTTGAAAGCCACCGGCAAGTTCCTCATCCAGCACTGCTACGAACAAGCCCTTTTGTGCGAACTCGCGGATCGGGTGATCGTCGCCACCGACGACGAACGGATCGCCGATGCCGTGCGCTCCTTCGGCGGCGAAGTCGCGATGACGCGCGGGGATCACGTCTCGGGCACCGACCGCATCGCCGAAGTCGCCGGGGGATTGGACGCCGAGATCATCGTGAACTTGCAAGGGGACGAACCCCAATTCGACCCGGCGGCGCTGGACCTGTTGATCGGCTTCGACGCGCCCATGGCGACCTTGGCCGTGCCGATCCGCGACGATACCACGTACCGCAATCCGAACGTCGTGAAGGTGGTGTGCGACGACGGCGGCCGGGCGCTCTATTTCAGCCGCAGCCCGATCCCGATGGTGCGCGACGACGCGCCGGATTTCGCTTCGGGCCGGTTCCTGCAGCACCTCGGCGTGTATGCTTACCGGCGTGACACCCTACTGTCACTGGCGCGGACCCCGGCGCATCCTCTGGAACTCGCCGAGAAACTCGAACAACTCCGGGCGCTGGCCCACGGCATTCCCATCCGCGTCGGAGTCGTCCCCATCGGCCACCGCGGTATCGACACCCCCGAAGACTACGCCGAGTTCGTCAAGGCCCGAGAAATGGCCGAGGTGGGCCAACGGCGCACGCAACTCCTAAGTTAGACCATTCGCAATGTCGCGAGTGGGAGGGTTGGTCGTGGGCGTGCATTTGGCGGTGGTGGGGGCGACCGGGGCCGTCGGCGAGATGATCCGCCGCGTCTTGGTCGAGCGCGATTTCCCGATTCGATCCATCAAGTTCCTCGCGTCCGAGAAATCGGCGGGGAAACCGGTGGAGTTCGCGGGGAAGCCCCACACGGTCGAGCTCCTCCGGCCCGAAGCCTTCGCCGGCGTCCAGATCGTCCTCAGCAGCACCCCCGGCAGCGTCAGCAAGGAATTCAGCCCGATTGCCGCGAAGGCCGGGGCCATCGTCGTCGACAATTCGTCCGCGTGGCGAATGGATCCCGATTGCCCGCTGGTGGTGCCCGAGGTGAACGCCGCGGAGCTGCACCACGCCCGCAAGGGAATCGTGGCGAACCCGAACTGTGTCGCCATCCCGCTGACGGTCGCGCTGAAGCCGCTGCACGACGTCGCCAAGATTCGCCGCGTCGTCGTTTCGACGTATCAATCGTCATCGGGGAAAGGCGCTACCGGGTTGACCGACTTCAACGCGCAGTTGAAGCCTTACGCACTCGAAGAGCCGGTGCCCGCGCCGACGGCGCACAAGTCGCAGCTCGCCGGTAACGTCATCACCCTCGATTGGACACTCGACCCCAACGGCTACACCGAAGAAGAGAACAAGGTCGTCCACGAGACGCGAAAAATCATGGGCGATGCCACCATCGGCGTCTCGCCGACGTGCGTCCGGGTGCCGGTTCGCATCGCCCACAGTCTGTCGATCAACGTCGAGTTCGAACGGGCCGTCTCTCTAGACGAAGCCAAGGCCGCATTGGCGAACGCCCCCGGCATCGTGCTCATGGACGAATTCCAAGGCCACTTCCCGCAGCCGATCCACGCGGAAGGTTCGGACATGACCTTTGTCGGCCGGGTGCGCATGGATCCATCGAACCCCAAGTGCCTGAATTTGTGGGTCGTGTCGGACAACCTCCGCAAAGGCGCTGCGACCAACGCGGTGCAGTGCGCGGAAGAATTGATCCGGCGGGGCATCGTGAACTAGTCACGCACCATGCGCAATCTCAAGTTTACCGTGCGCTACGACGGCACCGAATTCAACGGCTGGCAGACGCAGCCCGGCTACCGCACGGTGCAGGAGACTTTCGAGAAGGCCGTCCGCGCTATCACCTGCGAGCCGCGCATCCGGGCCAACGCCAGCGGCCGGACGGACGCCGGGGTACACGCCCTCGGGCAGATCGTCAATTTCTTCACCGCGACCCGGCTCGACGAAGCGACGTTGGTGAAGGCGATCAACGCGAAGCTGCCCGACGATGTTTGCGTGCTCGATTGCGCGAAGGTGGGGCAGGCCTTCTGCGCGAGCCGCGACGCGGTGAAAAAGAAGTACCGCTACGTCATCAACGACTCGCGCATCCCCGACCCATTCCTGCGCCGCTACGCTTGGCAACCGCGCAGGGGCGTCGATCCCGAGCCGATGCAACTCGCGGCCAACGCCCTGCTCGGTCGGCACGACTTCCGCAGTTTCGAGACCGAGTGGCCCAACCGAATGAGTAGTTTCCGCACGATTTCCAGCGTCAGCGTGGCCCGCCACGACGAAACCGTCCGGATCGAAATCGAAGCCGACGGCTTTCTGTACAACATGATGCGCTCGATCGCGGGGACGCTCTACCAGATTGGCCGCGGGTACTGGCCGGTGGGGAAGATGCGCGAAGTCGTGGAAATTCAGGATCGCCGTGAAGCGGGGATCACCGCCCCGCCGCAGGGTTTGTTCCTCGTGAAGGTGACTTACTGAGATGCACACCTACCCGCCGACGCTGGAGATTCTGCCGCTGGCGAAGCCGGTCGATGCCGTGGTGTCTGTGCCCGGGAGCAAGAGCATCACGAACCGGGCGCTGGTGCTTGCGGCACTGGGGAGCCGATCGACTGCGTGCAGACTGACGGGCGTGTTGCGCAGCGAAGATACCGAGGTGATGGTCGATTGCTTGACGAAGCTTGGCTTCGAGCTGTTGTGGACCGACGACACGATCACGATGGCGAAGAACGTATCGGGTCGACTCCTCCCCGCGACTTCGGCCGATCTGTACGTCGCCAATTCCGGGACGACGATCCGCTTCCTCACGGCGATGCTCGCGGCAGGGCAGGGGAATTATCGACTGTCCGGCGTGCCGCGCATGCACGAGCGGCCGATTCGAGATCTGCTCGATGCGTTGCGACAACTGGGTGTCAATGCGAGCAGCGAAGCCGGCAACGGTTGCCCGCCCGTGGTCATTGCGACCGGAGGCTTGAGCGGAGGAAAGGTCCGCATCCGGGCCGACATCAGCAGTCAGTACCTCAGTGCCTTGATGATGGCGGCACCGTTCGCAGCGTCACCGGTGGAGATTGTGCTCGAAGGTCCGGTGGTGTCCGAGCCGTACATCGCCATGACCGAACGGATGATCGCGGAGTTCGATTCCGAGTACGCCATCGAACCGGACGCTTCCGCCGCATCGTACTTCTTCGGCGCCGCGGCGATCACCGGCGGGCGGATCCTCGTCCGCGGGCTGAAGCGGGACATGCTCCAAGGCGATGTGCTCTTCGTGGATGCTCTCGCCCGCATGGGTTGCATCGTGACGGAATCTCCGGAGGGAATCACCGTCGAAGGCCGCCCGCTGCGCGGCATCGACATCGACATGAACGCGATCAGTGACACCATGATGACACTGGCCGCGGTCGCCTGCTTTGCCGAAGGGCTCACCAGGATCCGCAACGTGGCGCACGTCCGCCACAAAGAGACCGACCGCATCGCCGCGATGGCGGCCGAGCTGCGCAAGATCGGCGCGGGCGTCGTCGAATTCGACGACGGGTTGACGATCACCCCCGTCGAGTTGCACGGGGCGACCGTGCAGACGTACCGGGATCACCGGATGGCGATGAGCTTGGCGTTGATCGGGTTGAAGGTGCCGGGAGTGGTGATCGAAGACCCGGGATGCGTAGCGAAGACGTACCCCGGTTTCTGGCAGGACTTGGCAGCGATTCGAGAATGAAAGTCCGAATCCGGCAGCTCGCGCTGGCCGGCTCGCCGTGTTACTTCTTGCCTTCGGGCTTACCGCCGCGTTGCGGGCCTTTGTTCTTCGGCGCTTGAGCCCGGCGTTCGCCTTGCGGCGCAGCGGTGGCGACCGACTTGGTCGTTTGCGTCAGCGAAGCTTCCGTCCACCACGGGCTGAGGCGCTTGATCTTATACAGTACTTTCTCGCGATCCGGCCCGGGGGCCGCAGCGACGGTGCCGAGCGCGGCCTTCAGCTTCTTCATTTTCTTCTTGCGGGCATGACGCCGACGCAACTCAATCGCCCGTTCCACCATACACTGGCACTCCGGATTAACGCAGGTCGTATTCGTGATGAGTCAACAATATCGGCCAGCGCCCGGCGCGACAAGGCGGACGGGCCGAATCTTGCTCGGCCTCTGGGCGGCGCTGACGGTGGCGCTGCTCGGGTACGTCCTCCTGTTCGGGCACAATCAACCGTGGGCCGACGAATGGGAATTCGTGCCGACGCTGACGGGGCACGAACCGAGCGACGCGTTTTTCTTTCAACCACATAACGAACACCGGCTGCCGTTGCCGCGGGCGATCTACTTGGGCCTTTGGGAATTCACGCACGATTTCCGCGCCGGCATGGTTCTGCAAGTGCTTCTGCTATCCGCAATGGCGCTGCGGGGCATGCAGTTGACCGCATTGCTGCGCGGCCGATCCCATTGGGCCGATGCGTTCTTTCCGCTGGCGCTTTTGCACGTCGGCCATTGCGAAAATCTGCT
>JBBRUN010000411.1:0-5249 GCA_038247765.1 Gemmatales bacterium
CGAATACGTCTTGCAACAGGTCGGCATGGTCGAGCGCGCCGACCGCAAACTCCGGGGCTATTCCAAGGGCATGCGGCAGCGCATCAAACTCGCCCAGGCCCTTCTTCACGACCCGGAATTGTTGATCCTCGATGAGCCGCTGTCGGGCATCGACCCGCTGGGCCGGCAAGAAATGCTCGACCTTTTCAACGCGCTCGCGGCCCAAGGGAAGTGCCTGCTGATTTCGAGTCACGAACTCGAAGAGCTAGAAAAGCTCACGAATCACGTCGCGATTCTGTCGCGCGGCCGCGTCGCCGCCGTCGGCACGTTGCAGCAAATCCGCGAGCTGCTCGACGACTACCCGATGTCGGTCCGCGTGGTGCTCGATCAGCCGAAGGAGTTGGCGAAGAGCCTGCTCGAACTCGACGGCGTACTCGGTTTCGACTTCACCGACGACGGTCTGACGATCCGCGCCCGCAGCCCGGAGCGGTTCTTCGCGGGCTTCCAGAAGTTGGTTTTGGAGAAGGGGATCATCGTCCGGGAAATGGAACCGCTCGACGATTCCGCGCACGCAATTTTGGGTTACTTGCTCGGCGGCTCCGGGAAAACTTGAGAACGACTCACTTGACCTTCACGGCGCCAACGACCACCGTGTCGATACCGGGCCACTTCTGCACCGCATCGGCGTAGTCCCAAGCGTCGGACAATTTGCGAACTGTCCCGCTGATGGTCGCCGTCGAACCGGACAACTTCACGCTCAGTTCGGCAAATCGCGGATCTTCGATCACCGGCTGCGTTGGTACCCCCGGCGGGGGAATCGTCGGATAAGGCAGCGGCGCCGCACCCGGAGTCGAAGTCGGCCGCGGGGCACTCGACGATACGACCGGATCGAGGAATAGCCCCGTCGGCGGCGGGCGGCGGACGACGGTGTGGCCCGCCGGTTCCTTGCGGAGCGGTGCGGCCGGTGTCTCTTTCAACGGCGTCTGCACCGGGATCGCCAAGGGCGGCAGGCTGGTCGGGGTGGCCACCGGCGGCGGCAGCGGTTCGAGCAAGTGCTTGGGCACCGGCTTGTCGTCCATCTGCTCCGCTACTTTCCTCGCGAAGGGTTCGTCGCGTTTGTCGGGACCGGCGATCCAGCCCGACACCTTCGCGCCGCGAATGTTCTCGACCGCCAACGCCACAGAGCGAATCCGGGGCAACAGGTCTTCACTTGGTACGGCCCCGCCGATCACGGCGAAGCCGTCGACGACGTTGACGAGCAAGTTCAGGTCGTAGGGTTTGAGCTTCGGGTCGCCCGACAACGCCGCTTGCACCTTCAACGCCAGCCGGTCGTCCGACGAGCGCTCGTGCGGAACCGGGGCTTGGGCGAGCGCGCTCGGCGCCAGCCAAACGGCGGCGACCAACGACTTGAGCCAAATCCGGCGAACCGCAAATTTCGCGAGAATTCCAGCTTGCGAAACAGGTGCTACGGGCATGGGAGGCCCCCCGATCCGGTTCGGCACCACGCGGACATTGCGTGCGAGCGTCACCGTCCACACCATCTTCCCGCGCCGCGGAGGGAGGCCAAGTCGGAGTTGAACAAATTACAAAATACAACCCGGCGAAAGGAACGGTGAATCCGGGCAGCGAAGCGGGTGGGGCGGGGCAAACCTTGACGATTGCGGAAGATGGTGGGCGCGGCTCGTGTTCCCATACAATTCCGGCAGCGGCTCTGGGCCACCGCGAATCCCCAATGGCCCCTCGGAGATTCCACGATGCGTACCCTGCTGATGTCGGTGTTGGCTCTCGCCTTCACCGCCGCGATCGACGCGAAAGAAGACAAAACGGTTCTCGTCCGCGAGTTGGAATTGAAGGACGCCAAACTCGAAGCGAAGAAGGGGGCTAAGCCCGGCCAACCGGTGAAGGTCACCTCGAAAGAAGAGCTCGCCAAAGCGGTCGAAGATAAAGACACGGCCGACGCCATCGCCAAAATCGTCGATTTCGACAAAGACTACGTCCTCATCTTCACGTGGGCGGGGTCGGGGGGCGACAAGCTGACGGCGACCGCCGAAAAAGACGCCGTCGTATTCACGATAAAGCGCGGTCTCACGAAAGATCTCCGCCAGCACGCCCACGTCTTCGCCGTCGCCAAAGACGCCAAGTGGAGCATGCCCAAGTGAAGTCCCACCAGGAACCGCTGCCGTTCATCGAACTCGTCGAGATGCAGGGGCACATCGTCGATTCGTTGCTACTGCCGAAGGTGCTCGACGCGATCCTCTCGCGCGGCGGCGGTTACCACATTCACGAGTTCGTCCTCGGCGAAAAGCAAGACGACCCGAGCCGCGTCCGCATGGAAGTGCAAGCGGCCACGGCCGGGAAACTCGAAGCGATCCTCGCCGAAATTCACCCGCACGGGGCGATCCCCACTGACGCCCACGACTGCGTCACCGCCGGCGCCGATGTCGCCGGCGCCTTCCCGGACGGCTTCTACTGCAGCACAAACTTCCGCACGCAAGTCCGCTTGCAGGGCGAATGGGTCGATGTCGAAGATCAAGAAATGGATTGCGGCATCGCCCTCGACCCCGAGGGCTCGGCCGCGCGCTGCGTCGCGATGACGGCCGTGGAACTCGGCGATCGCATCGTCGTCGGCCGACGCGGCACGCGCGTGTTTCCGCCGGAAGCCGAGGCCCGCAAGGGGAACCTCTTCGAGTTCATGGCCAGCCCCGTGTCGAGCGAGCGTCCGAAGGCCGTGAGCGTCCGCGAAGTTGCCGCGGCGATGAAGCGCTGCCGGGCGAACGGCGAGAAGATCATCGCCGTGCTCGGCCCGGCCGTCGTCCACACCGGCGGGGCCGAACACATAGCCGAAATGGTGCGCCGAGGTTTCATCCAAGTGCTCTTCGCGGGGAACGCCCTGGCGACGCACGATATCGAACAGGCCTTCTACGGTACCAGCCTCGGCGTTTCGCTCGACCACGGCCTGCCGACGGAAGAGGGGCACGAGCACCACTTGCGGACGATCAACACGATCCGCCGAACCGGTAGCATTGCCGCCGCCGTGAAGAATGGGCAGTTGAAGTCGGGCATCTTGTACGAGTGCGTGACGAAGTCGATTCCGTACGTCCTTTGCGGCAGCATCCGCGACGATGGTCCGCTGCCGGAGGTCATCACCGATGCTCTGGTCGCACAGACCGAAATGCGGGCCCACGTCCCCGGCACCGGCTTCTGCTTGATGGTGGCGACGACGCTCCACAGCATCGCCGTGGGCAATTTGCTGCCGGCGTGGGTGAAGGTCGCCTGCATCGACATCAACCCCGCCACCGTGACGAAGCTGATGGACCGCGGCAGCACCCAGACGGTGGGCATCGTATCGGACGCCGAGCCATTTCTACGGATGCTGGTGGCCGAGTTGGCAACGGGGTCTCGGGTCACACCGCCGACTTGAGCACGCGTTCGATGTACTGGCGAATTTCGCCGATGGCGGCATCCACGCCGATCTGCACGTTGGGCATCGTCCCCGGCTGCTTCCGGCTGTCGACGACGAGCATCCCTCGCGTAAGATCCCCTTTGGTTTCCACGTCGGCGGGCCGCGTCTCGGTAGTGATGCAACCGGGCAAAGCGAGCATGGCAACACCGAGGACGTCCTTCAAATGGAAGCCTTCGATCCCGTATTGATTCGAACTGGCTCGGATGGCGAACGGCACGATCTTCCTCAGGAATTGGCAGGTCTTCGATTCCGAGTTCGGCAGATCGAGCAATTCGCTCGGCGACAAAATCAACCGGCGCGTCACGTCGAGTGGGATGATCATCGGCGTGATGCCGGTGTGGATGGCGCGCTTGGCCGCGTCCGGGTCGAGGTAGAAGTGAAACTCCGCGGCCGGGCCGGCGTTCCCCGGTTCTTTCCAGCAGCCGCCGACGAGCACGAGCTTATCGATGAGGTTGGCGAACTCGGGGTCGCGGTCCACCGCCCGGGCGAAGGTCGTGGCCGGGCCGAGGCAGAGCACCGACACCTCGCGCGGATTCTCGCGGACGAGTTCGATGAGTACTTTGTCGGCCGGGTGCTGCTGATGGCGGGTTCGGGCCGGGAAGTTCGTGTTCCCGAGACCGTCGGCGCCGTGGAGCGCGGTTCCGTCAAGTTCGTACTCCACCGGTAAAGCGGTCGCGGTCCGCGGCCATTTCGCCGGGTCGAACTGCTCGATCAAGATGTTCACGTTGGCCGTGGCTTGCGCCGCCGAGACGTTGCCGGCACAAGGGAGCAACCCGATGATATCGAGGTTCGGGTCGTGCAGCGCGAGCGCGACCGCGAAGGCGGTGTCGATCCCCGGATCGGCGATGAGAATGACTTTCTTCGGCATAACGGAACCCTGCGGAGACGTGGCTGGATATTATACTCACTGCAGGCGCTCCAGAGTTTGGAGCAGCATTTGTACTGAGTCGAGAAAAATCTAGTTCAAAGGTACGGGTCGGATTTCCATTGTGTTGTTTGGCAGCGCGTTCTTCACGTGGCGATGTACTGTAACGAATTCTTCAGTGGTTCATTCTTGGAGGTCGTGCATGGGGCATTCATTCAAGGACTTGCTGTACGTTGTCATCGCCCTTTTGATCAGCATTTCCGTCTCAGCCCAAGACGCGAAACCGACGCCCCAAGAAAGCAAAGCGATCCAGCAACTGATCTCGAAACTCGACGCGTTTCACGGGGAAGATCGTATCGCTGCGGCCAACAGCTTAGCTAAGTTCGGATCGAGGGCGAGCGCGGCAGTGCCGAAGTTGATCGAGCGCGTCGAGAAAGATCTTATCGAAAAAGGCCTGCACTCAGCGACGGAGGCCCTGTGTAAGGACCTGTACAAGATCTATTCCGTGAACTCGACTCCCAATGTAGGCTATTGAACACTCCAAGAAAGGGGTGGACAATGGCCACGGAATTGGCGGTTTACGAATGTGGGTGTGCGGCCTGTCGAGCGGGTGAGCATCCGGACCGGGACGATCATCGGCACCTCAATTTGTTGTTGAGCCGCTTGGATGAACAGCAACGTCGCTGGGTGGCGGCGCGCGAGGCCGTGCGGCTCGGGCATGGTGGATTCCAACGGATCGCGGAGATCACCGGCCTGCATCCGGAAACGATCCGGCGGGGCCGGGACGAACTCGAAGACGAATTGCGGAATCGGCCCGCCGACCGGGTCCGACTGCCCGGGGGATCGTAGCCCGGCGGCGCGATGACGCCGGCGTGGAACCAGTTCGGAACTTCGTTGCGCGAGGCGGCGATGGTCTTGCCCATGAGGAGGGATCCGACCGGA
>JBBRUN010000412.1:0-5246 GCA_038247765.1 Gemmatales bacterium
CGACAACTTTCCCATGGAAATCAGCGGTTCGTGTCAATCGCGAGTACTGGATTCACGAAACCCCACGGAAATCGTGACCTCGGCCACCACGCCCCGACCGATATCTTCGACTTTCAAGGGAAAACTTTTCGGATAGCCTCTGAGAGATTTATCCTCGATGCATGGCGAGGAACCATTAAGCTATCGAAAGTGAAACTTCAAAAGCGAGGCAGGAGCGTCATTGTTCTAGTACGACTAGACATCGATGGATCGCCCCATACCAACCCAGACGGTCAAAAAGTGACCGGCACTCACCTGCATGTCTATCGAGAGGGTTTCGAAGCTCGATGGGCCGTTCCGATTGATCCGATCCAGTTTACAGAACTCGCTAGCATCAAACAATGCTATTTGGATTTCTGTAAATTTTGCACCATCGAGCCAGTGGTCTTCGCCGAGTTTAATCCATGACAATTGTCGAATGTGAAGAACTTGTTGTAGAATACGTTGACTGGTTAAAGGTTAACATGTCAGTCGCGTGCATTGGCGAAAATGCATGCGAGATTACCATGCCGTTTCTTGATCGGCATAACGACCACCTGCAAATCTACGTCACGAAACGCGAAGATGTGATTTCGCTTTCAGACGATGGCTATATAATAGCTGATCTTAGAGCGGCCGGACTTGAACTAAACACGACCAAGCGGAATGAGACTGTTCAAGTAATTCTAAACGGGTTTGGAGTTAAGAAGGAAGGGTCGCACCTTAAATCCCGCGCCAGTCACAGTGACTTTGCGCAAAAACTGCATTTCTTCGCCCAAGCCATGCTTGCGATGAATGAACTTTGCGTATTAGCTCAGCCTCGGATTGCGACGTTCTTTCAAGAAGGTGTGCGGATATTCCTAGATGAAGCCGGAGTACGATACAGTCCAGATGTGAAGTTGACTGGCAAAAGCGGCTTCGATCATCCGATACACTTTCTTGTTCCGCGATCCCGAACTCGTCCGGAGCGATTTATCCAGACGATTAACGATCCTAATAAAAACACGGTTAGCAGTTATCTTTTCAGCCTCAACGACACGAGAGAGGCAAGAGGCACATCATCAGAAGCGTATGTTGTCCTTAACGACAAGTCGCGATCCATGAAGAACGGAGTGCCACGAGACTTGAGTGAGGCTTTAAGACACTACGGCGTAACGTCAATCAAATGGTCGGAACGGAATGAGCTTTCTTCTGCGCTGGCTGGATAAGCAATCGGACACAGTGCTTGTCCAGTTACGCCACCAGTTCTGCCACCTTCTCTTCCAACCCGATCTTGCTGAACATGGCTTCGATGCCGAGTTCGCATTCCTCCTGATTCAGAACGCAGAGGTTGTGAGCGACAACCTTGCACAGCACTTCGTTGACCATCGCCGTGTCTTCTTTAGCGTCTTCGGCACTCAACTCCGCACGCCGCTCTGCAACGTGAGTTAGCCGGGCCTTCGCCTTGTGAACTAGGTCAACCATGGGATTCCAAGAACTGAAAATACGGACAGGCTGCCACGACACATCGCAGACACCAGCCGATCATGGCGTGAATGCAACGAAGAATCCGAGAAATCCGCCGGCGTGCGAAGCAGGCGGTACACTGAGTCATTTTGAGGGCGGCTACATTGCTTGGATTTGACTGAATTCGTACCGCATTGCGTGGGCGCAATTCGGCATGCTTGGGTTTGCGTGGGTTGGATCGGCTGGAAGTAGGGTATAGCTCACGAATCGTGAGCTATACCGGATTGAGGCTGATATTCAAAGTACCGAATGGGCGTGATGAAAAAATGGGTTGAAAACGTTTCAGGCGCTCGCTTTCCGTTGCAAAGTGCTATATCGTGTCAAAGCCGGTGGGGGAATGGTGGCAAAATCATTTCCGCGGTTCGGCCGGGCTACCGCCGCCGGGGGGAAACCGTACTTTAATCGCTAGCATCGAATTCCCCGGAGCGCAGCGAAATGTTCGATGCGGTCGCTTTGTCGAAATACCTCGGTGTCCTCGGGACGCTGATCATCGCGGGGTTCGGCTTCCCGATACCGGAAGAGATTCCCATCGTCACGGCGGGGGCCTTCGTCGGCCACGATTCCAACGAAGAGCACAATCGCGAACTCGTCGGCGCCATCGCCGGCGGGCCGGCGTCGCACCTGCTGCCGCCGCCCACGGGGTTGACGAAGTGGTACATCATGCTGCCGCTGTGCATCTTCGGCGTGGTGTTCGGCGATTGCGTCCTGTTCTTCGCCGGCCGCTGGTTCGGCCCGTGGCTCCTCAACAAACAATGGGTGCAGAAGCGATTATTGACGCCGGCGAAACGCGCCCAAATCGAAGCCAACTTCGAGAAACGCGGCGTCATGATCTTGCTCGGCGCCCGGCTGACGCCGGGGATCCGCACGCCGGTGTTCATCATGGCCGGCGTGCTGCGGATGCCGATCTCCCGGTTCTTGCTCGCCGATTTTCTCTACGCCATCCCCGGCGTCAATCTGCTTTTCTGGCTGGCCTACTGGTTCACCGATCAATTCGTCGAAACGATCAAAGCCGTCGATAAACACCGGCCACTGGCGATCATGGTCGTCGTCGCGGCGATCTGCGGGGTCGTGCTTTACAAGGTGCTGGCCAACCGCAAAGTCTCGACCGGCGACGTGGATGAAATTCCGATCTACGCCAAACCCGTGGGAGCGGTGGCGAATGCGGTCGAACGCACCATCGAAAAGGCGGCGGAGAAAACCGTCGGCGGGGCGGCGTACGTGCTGGACAAGGTGAAGCACCCCCTCGGCGGCAGCCATATGGCGAACGTGAAACTCCCCCCGCCACCGCGCGACACTGGCGCAGACAAGCCCGCGACGCCGGGGTAGCGTTGAAAAGAATAAGAACGCCGCGGATGACGCGGAAAAGGCTGCGGAAGGGCAAGATGGAGAGGGTCTGGACAGATCACAATATTTGATTCTCTTCATCCTGCCTTTATCCGCATCATCCGCGGGCCCCACGAGGAAGTCGTTTGAAGGAGACCTAAGATGGGGTCGGCATTAATCGCCAATCTACTGATGGTGTCGTTGCTCCTCGCCGCCGAGCCGAATCTCCCGCCGCGCGAAGAGCAGCCGGTTCGCGTGCCCGCTGTGCCGCTATCCCCCGCCGAGGAAGCACGGCGCGAGGCCCTCACCCGCTACGGCCTCGGGTTCTTCCGCAATCGGGATGACCGCCTCGTCGAGGCGATGAAACAGTATCAAGCCGCGCTCCAGAACGACCCGAAAGCCTTGGCCCCGCAGCGGGAACTCGTGAAGGTCTACGCCGAGCTCGGCCGGGACGCCGCCGCGATCCGCACGGCCCGCGAAGTACTCGTCCGCGACCCGGACGATTTCGAAACCGCCCAGCGCCTCGGCCGGTTGCTGTTGGACGGCAAGAAGTATTCGGAAGCATCGAAGGCGTTCTTGCAAGCGGTGAACAGCCCGCTCGGACGAGACGACTTCAGCGCGCGATTGGTTCTACTGCGGGAACTCGGCAACGCCGCCGAGAAGGCCGACGACTTCCCGGCTCGGGCGAAGGCCGCCCGCGAGCAACTCGCCCTGTTGACCGCGAAGAAATCCGCGTTGCTGAAGCCCGATTTGTTCACGCCCGAAGAATACGAACGCCGGCGGGCCCGCTGCTACGAAGACCTCGGTCATGCGCTCATCGGCCTACGAAAGTTCGACACGGCGAGCGCCGCGTTCGAAACGGCCCGCGACTTGTACGCCGACCCGAAAGCGGCCAACGACCGGTCCGGTCTAGCCCGACTGCATTGGAATCTATCCGGTAGCTTCGCGGCCCAAGGGGAACCCGAGAAGGCGCTGAAGGAATTGAACCTGTACCTCGAGCAGCGACCGGCCGGCTTCGACCCGTACGAACGCTGGGTGAAACTGATGACGGACACAAAGCGCGTGGGCGAGATCGCCGATACGCTACTCCGGCTCGCGCAGATGAACCCGACCAACCCCGCCCCGGCGTGGCTCGCCGCCGCCGCCGCGCTGGAACGCGACCCCGCAGCCGGCGATGCCGCCTTCGCGAAGCTGCTGAACAAGGCCGACAAGCCCGAGTATTTCGCGATGTTGGTGAAGGCGTACGAATCGTCCGATCAAGCGAAGCGACTCCTCGATATCGCCGACCGGTTGTTCATCGCATCGCGGCCCAAGGGATTTTACGATCCGCCGCCGCCGCCCGGAAAACCGAAGCCGCCCCCCCCTCCCGCACCCGGAGCCGCCGATGTCGAACGCGCGCGATTCATGAACGACGCGGTCAAACGGAGTCGCGGCTTCACGAAGTCGCTGATCCGCCAGTTGGAAGCCGACGGCAAAGCCGGTACCGCCCGTTCCCCGGATACGCTCGAGCTCGTGATGACGCTCGCCGCCCGGGACGGGCAACTCGAAGCCTTCACGCCGGCGCTGAAGTCGATGATCGTCCGCAAAGACGACTTCACCGTGCTCTGGATGCTCGTGAAGTGCCTGCGGCACCAGCGGAAATGGACGGAGATCGCCGCCTCGGCCGACGGCCTCAGCAGCGCGAATAACGGCCGGTTCTATCTGTCGATCGCGGTGCAGGCCGCGGTGGCCCACGCCGAACTCGGGCACGAACGCGAGGCGATCGCCATCGTCGATAAACTCGACGGCCGCATTTACATCCGCCTGAAACGCGCCGAAGTTTACAACATCCTCGGGAAGCACAAAGAAGCGCTGCGTGAGATCGACGAAGTCTTGGAGAAGGACAATCCGAAAGGGGGCGACTATCACATGGTGCGGGTCGCCCAAATCGGCACGTTGCACCTTCTGAAAGACGATGCCAAGGCCGAGCGGCTCCAGCGCGATCTGCTGGACGAAGACCCGGACGACATGTTGATCTTGAATAACTTGGGCTACCACCTCGCCGAGCAAGGCCGCAAGTTGGACGAAGCCGAGGCGATGATCCGGCGGGCCGTCGCACTCGACCGCGATGAAAAAATCAAAGATGGCGACCCGGACGGCAAGAGCGGCAACTACCTGGACAGCCTCGGCTGGGTGCTATTCAAACGCGGGAAGTTCGACGCGGCGCGGAAGGCCTTGGAGGAAGCGACGACGTTCGTCGAGGTCTCGGAGAACGGCGTCGTCTGGGATCACCTCGGCGATACGTACCTGCGGCTCAAGATGAACGACAAAGCCGCAGAGGCGTATGCGAAAGCGATCCGTCTCTTCACCGGCACCCACGAAGGCCGGCAATTCGGGCGATTGGACGAGGTGAAGCGGAA
>JBBRUN010000413.1:0-5230 GCA_038247765.1 Gemmatales bacterium
CGGACGATGTCGGTGAACCAAGTGTTCATCACGGGAAAATCCTCGATAGTTAATACGGCGCCGGGGCGACGGCACCCTCGGTGATGGTGTGGGGTAACGCCTGTTCGACGTAAGCTTTACGGGTCGCGCGTTCGACGATTTGCTCGTGCGTCGGCATCTGCGGGGCTTCCGCGATCCAAGTCTCCAGTTCCTGAATGCGAGCCGGTGGCCCGATCAGAAATCGGCTGCGATCACCGCCGAGCGAGGGGCAATCCGATTGGACGCAATCGAGGGCCTTGCCCGCGATGTGCGACCAGACCGCACCGAGCATCCCGGCGGAGAGTTGGTCGACCGAGCGATCCGATTCGCGGACTAACGAGGGCATGATCGGGTCGGTCACTTCCGCGACTGTGAACTCGCTATCTTCGGGGATGGGGCTGATGCTCAACCGGCCGTAGCCGTGGGCGTTGAACGCATCGGCGAGGCACGTACGAATGATGCCGGGGGAGAGCTCGCGGAACGCACTCCCGTAATGGGCCGTCAGTTCTCGATCCAGCCGTTTGGCGAATTGCGTACCCCAGCGTTTTCCGGCCGCCTTCGTGATGGAGCGGTGGCTGCCGCCGCATTCGTAAATGATGGCGTCGCGCAACCCGAGGAGGAAGTCGCTCGGCAGCGTGCAAATTCGGGTGCCTCCGGCGGTTCGCGTGACGCCTTTGGTGACGTCGGTGCGGAAATATTCCGGGTCGGCAAAGACGTTGCCTTTCAATCGGAGGCCGGGCTCGGCGGGCATGGTGCAGTCTCGGGGTGGTTCGGAATTCGGTTCGGGGCAGTTTACATTTCCGCCAGTTTGCTCATGATGTCGCGCGAAGTCGCCCCTTCGGCGCGCCAAAACGACGCGGCATTGACGCGTTCGTAATCGGAGATCACGAATCGGCAGTGGTCATCTCCGGTCGAATAACATTGCATTTCCACGCAGCCGAGGCTCCGTTTCGCGAGCGTGCTGAAGACGCCGGCGAACAACCCGGCGTAGAAGTAGCAGACCACGGCGCCGATATCGCCGACCGATTGGGCCACGGCCGATTCGTAGAGTTCGACGTAGAGCAAACCTTTATCGCGCTGGCGGAAATCGTACCGCCACGTACCCCAGCCTTGGATCGTCAGCGGCCACCACCATTGCTCCATGAGGAAATCGACCCGCATGCGGTCGAGTTCCGCCTCGAACTCGGCCCGCATCCGCGGTAGGAAGCGTTTCATGTCGTGCAGGCCCCACTGGTAGCCGCACTTGTACATGATTTCGCGGGCGCCGTTTTGGCCGACTTGGTCTTCGAGCGAACCGAGGATCGCGACCAAGAAATCTTCCGACACCCGCATGACGCGCTGGCCGTACGGGTTGCTCACGGTCCCTTTTTCCGCGTCGTGCTGGAAGAATTGCCGGTCGTGGTAGTGGTTGTGCATGTAGGGCTGCACGCCGGGCCGCACGCCGATTTGCTTCTGAATCAGCCCGTCCGAAACGCCGGTGCGTCGCAAGAAGGACAGGGACCGCGCGTCCCCTTTCTCGTCCCATACCAGCTGCAACGTCGATTCCGACGGGCGGTCGAGTGGATTGTTGAAATCGTCTTGGCTGGCCATCGCCTCGGCTCCGGTCGGGGGTTTAAGTTGTGGAATCGCGCACGACTCGCAACTCCTGCGCGGCTTTCACGAATTCGCTGAACACGGTCCGCGTGATGAACTTCGACTTCGGAATCAGGACGCGCCCGGTGATCGGGTGTAAGTAGTCGTAACTCGCCACGCTGCCGATCTTGTCTTGGAAACCGTCCAAATTCTGCACGTATAATCCGGCCGGAACTTCGATTACGACTCCGTCTTCTTCGACGCGGGCCTGGCACGCCAAGCGGCTATCGCCATCCGCCGAAGCGACGAACTGCAGCGTCCGTTCCTCGCGGGCCGAGCGGGGCGTTAAACAATCGCCGCCCCTTCGGACGTACACGTGACAGGTGGCGCACAATCCTTTGCCGCCGCACGCCATATCGATCTTCAATTCGCGGGCGAGGAGACCCTTCACCAGCGAGGAGCCGGTGGTCACGTCCAAGTCGCCGCCCACGGGTGTCAAAGTCACAGTCTTCAAGGGTATCCCCAGTGAATCAAGCCTTGCCGAGGCGCCAGCCCATCACGAGTTCTTCGACCGGCAAAAAGTCTGCGGTCGCAATCGTGTTATCCGGGGCCACGCGGTTCAGCGTCCGCGCTGGCAAGATCAGGCGGACGATCAATCCCCCGGCCGGGGTCGAATCGAATTCCAACGAGCCGCCCATGTCACGCGCCAAGCGGCTGGCCAGGATCAAACCGGGCAAGTAACCGCTCGCGTTCGGTTTCAAATAGCTCGGTTCCTCGGCTTGGCCGAACGGAGATTCGAGATCGGCCCGTTGGTCCGCCGTCAACAGCGGCCCGGCGTCGAGAACTTCGATCAATACCTGCTCCTCCGCTACGGCCGTGTTAGCCGGGAGCCGGCGGAGATGGATGCCGAGCGCGGCCTCTTGCACCGATTGACCTGCGTGGGTGAGCATGCCGATGAGCGCCGTGCGGACCCATTCCTCGTCGCCGCAGAGCCAGCCGCCTTTATCGGAAATCGTCGGCGTGATATTTCGCGACTTCAACTGAGGCCCGAGTTGATCGACCGCGGCCTTCACCGGTTCGATCGATTTGAATTCTGTTAGCTGGGGTTCGCGCTGTTCGCCCCAAAGTCGCCCGTCGAGCCAACGCAGCATCCGGATATGGGCTTCGAGTGCCCCGGCATGCTGCCGGATCGCCCCGACCCGCGGCAGCATCGCCGCTTTCGGCGTCGATTGTTTCACATCGGATGTCAGCAAACGAGTCGAAGCCAAGATCGCTTCGATCGGTTCGGTCCCGGCTTGGGCCGTCGATTTCCAAACCGCTTTCAGCGTGAGTTCGCGGATCCACTTGCGGTCTTCGATGAGGCGGCGGTTTTCCTCACCGACATCGCGTAGGAGCAAATACCACGTCCCGTCTACCGCGCCGCCTAGTTGGAACGCGGTGAGTTCCGACCGCACGACCAGCCCGCCGGCTTGGGCGAAATCGACGAGGATCTGTCCTTTTCCACCCCGCTGAAGCCAAGCGACGACGCCCGGGAAATCGAGTACTTCGCGGCGGAGCGGATCCGGATTCGACGGTTGAGAAGCCAGTAGATCCCGGAATTCTTTCCGGTTGACCTTAGCGCTCGTGCGTCCGGTCACTCGCTCGGCGCTAGAATTGATAAACCGAATCATGCCGGTTTTATCTAGGGCGATCAAGCCGCAGGGGATTTCTTGTAAAAAACGAGTCGTGTGAGACAGCCGATTCCGAACCGCTGCTAACTTCGTGGCAGCCTCTCGAATGCCGGCGTTGAGGGATTGAATTTCCGCAGTCGCTTCGGTCGTCATTGGGAGTTCCGCAGGCGCGGTGCCGTCCCCGAGTTTGGCCACTTCGGCGGCGACGGCGGCTAGGGTCGAGCGGAGACTTTTTTCTCCCGAACGCCTGCGCGATTCCAACTCGCCGATGGCGGCCAGTACGATCGCGAATTCTCCGGTTTCGTCGCCGCGCAACTTCGGCTCGGCACCTTCGATAATCTTTTCGCAAGCGTCGTCGAGCTGCGCGAGCGGTTTGCCGAGCACAAAGATCGCGCCCGCCGTGAATCCGCAGAGAAGTAGCGTGACAGCCCCCAGCGCCATCCAGCCGACAGTGTCGAGCGGGATCAACACGGCGAGGGCTGGCGTCAGCAGTGGCACCGCTGCCACCCCCAACAGTTTCCGCCGGTATCGATTCAAGGAAGCGGGTTTCATTGATTGAATTCGCAATTCGCGGGTGTCGGGAGTGCCGTCCATTCGGCGAGGAGTCGGTCATAGTCGTCGGGGCGACGTTCGGTGTCCGTCGCGGTCATGCGAATGAGCAATTCCGATTCGCGGCGGCTCACCCCGGCTACGGACCAATGCAATGGGTCAATTCGGAGAGTTCTGTGCTGAATCTCGCATTCCTCGCGCGTAGACGCGTTCACGGGGATTTCACCGGTATGTAGGTGGCACACCGTCAGGCCGAGCGAGTAAATGTCCGAACGCTGATCCCCCGTTGCGTGAAAGCATTCCGGGGCGAGGTACGGCCAACTCCCTTGGACCGATAGAAGTTCCGGGTTCGCGCACGACTTTGCTTTTTCGGGTGGGCAACTGGCTAAACCGAAATCCGCGAGTCTGGTTTCGCCGGCCGCAGTCAACAAGATGTTGCTCGGCTTGATATCCCCGTGAATTCGGCCGGTGCAGTCCAGCGCACGCAAAGCTAGGAGCGATTCAATCATCAATTTCCGAAGGTGGACGTAGTTCCAGCCATCGCTGGCGAGGCGATCGAGTGCCGTGCCCCCATCGCAATATTCCGTGACCATATAAGGGCAATCTACCGAAGGGGCAGCGTCCCACAGTCGGAGGATGTTGGAGTGCGTGATGCCGGCTAGCACTTCAATTTCCGTCCGGAGTTGCTCGCGGCCCCGTTCTGAAATCGCGACTTTCACCGCTACCGCGATACCGAGTTCGGGATGTCGGCTCAGAAATACGACGGCGTTCCGACCGCGGTGAATCACATCCCCGAGCCGGTAACGACCTAGCCAATCGCCGATTTGCGGAGAGGCGACTGCTTCCGTGCCGATATCGTCGGATCCGCTACGGATGCGAATCCGCTTTTGGGGGAGCAATTGTTTCAGTTCCCGCGAGTCGAGTTCGCCTCGGGCGATTTGGATCACGGCCCGCGCCGAAACGCGGTCGAGTTCGCCACACTCGATCATCGCTTTCAGTTCATCGATGCCGGCGCCGAACTTCGCCCCGATCTCGCGGCGGCTCCTGCCGAATTCGCTCGGGGAAGCCATCGCGGTGGGATCGCAGTCGTT
Organism: Gemmatales bacterium; assembly: GCA_038247765.1. Taxonomy (GTDB): domain Bacteria; phylum Planctomycetota; class Planctomycetia; order Gemmatales; family Gemmataceae; genus JALHQU01. The sequence continues at coordinate 4,901 of JBBRUN010000413.1, forward strand.
GCGATTCTGTGCGGGCAGCAACGTTTGCGAAATCATAGTCTGCCACAGTCGCAGGCGGGTACATTGTGGCATGTGCTGACTCCCGAGAAAGATTGGACACGTTACGGTTGCAGTCAAAAGAATCTTTCGGGATATCGGAAAAGTACTAGGTCATGCCGATTGAAGTTGGGTAGCCAAGGCAGAATGCGTGGTCGCTCGTAGGGCCAGATTCGATGTTTCAGTGGGTATGAGACCCTTGTGCGATGGGGGCGACGGCTAGGAGCGACCGAAAAAACGCGACCGGGCCCAGAAAGCGTCAGCCTAAAGCCCCCAAAGCAACCAGCTTCAGTC
>JBBRUN010000414.1:0-5215 GCA_038247765.1 Gemmatales bacterium
CCGTCGGTGGCCGAGCCGCAGCTCTTTCAAGACCCTGTGCCGGCCGTCGATCACAAATTGATCGACAAGCAGGACATCGTCGCGCTGAAGGCGAAGATTCTCGACTCGGGTCTGTCGACTTCGCAACTGGTTTCGACGGCGTGGGCATCCGCGTCGACCTACCGCGGCACCGACAAGCGCGGTGGGGCCAACGGGGCGCGCATCCGCCTCGCCCCGCAGAAAGATTGGAAAGCCAACCAGCCGGACGAACTCGCCAAAGTGCTGGCGATCCTCGAGAAAGTTCAAGTCGACTTCAACAAATCGCTGGACGGCGGCAAGAAGGTCTCGCTCGCGGATCTGATCGTCCTCGGCGGGTGCGCCGCGATCGAGCAAGCGGCGAAGAAGGGGGGGAATGAAGTCTCGGTTCCGTTCGCCCCGGGCCGCACGGACGCTTCGCAAGAGCAGACCGACGCGAAGTCGTTTGAAGTCCTCGAGCCGACGAACGATGCTTTCCGCAACTTCTTCAGCCGGGATCTGACCCGTCCCGCCGAGATGACGTTGGTTGAAAAAGCGGACTTGCTCACGCTCTCCGCACCGGAGATGACGGTGCTCGTCGGCGGGTTGCGGGTGCTCAATGCCAACGCCGGGAACTCGCAGCTCGGCGTCTTCACGAAGCGGCCCGAAACTCTGACCAACGACTTCTTCGTGAACCTCCTCGATATGAACACGCAGTGGAAGAAGTCGACGATCTGCGAGTACTTCTTCGACGGCCGCGACGCCAAGACGGGCAAGGCCAAGTGGACGGCCAGTTCCGTCGATCTGGTGTTCGGTTCGAATTCGCAACTCCGGGCCATCGCCGAAGTTTATGCGAGCGAAGACGCCCAACCGAAGTTCGTCAAGGATTTCGTGTCGGCGTGGAACAAGGTGATGAACCTCGACCGCTTCGACCTCGATCCGGCTCTGCGCATCGGCGCGAAGGCCGCAATGCCTCAGCCGAAGTAGATGTGTCCGATATCAATGCCCAGTTGTGCCGGGCCGGGGGCTTTCCCCCGGCCCGGCCTATTTTCGTGGTTGCCGGGTCGCAACGAATCGGTCGGATCGGTTTCGGCATGACGCTTGCACTTCAAACAATTCCGGTATTTGGTGTGCGCTCCGCACGGCAAACCCTTTTCCTCCCGTGGTGCATCAGCGTGTTCAAAAGAATAATCGCGGTCTCGGCCCTCTTCGGTTTGGCCGCCCTGTTGACACTCACCGGTATCGCGCAGTCACCGGTGCCGAGTTCGAAACCGCTCACCGAAGACGGCGGTCAGCCCGTCGGAGACAATCAAAACAGCCGCACGGCCGGCACCAACGGCCCCGTGACTCTCGACAATTTCCACCTGCTCCAGAAACTCGCCCGGTTCGACCGCGAGAGGATTCCCGAGCGCGTCGTCCACGCCCGCGGCGCCGGGGCCCACGGCGAGTTCGTCAGCTACGGCGACCAATCGACGCTCACGAAGGCGAAGATCTTCTCCGCGAAGGACAAGGCCACGCCGGTCTTCGTTCGCTTCAGCGCCGTGATCCACCCGAATGGGTCGCCCGAGCAACTTCGCGACCCGCGCGGCTTCTCGACCAAGTTTTACACCGAAGCAGGCAACTGGGATCTCGTCGGCAACAACCTGCCGGTCTTCTTCATCCGCGACGCCATGAAGTTCCCCGACCTCATCCACGCCTTCAAACCCAGCCCGGTGACGAACCAACAGGATCCGCACCGCATCTTCGACTTCCTCAGCCACGTCCCCGAATCGACCCACCAGATGACGTGGCTCTACTCCGACCGCGGCACACCGGCCAACTACCGGCAGATGGAAGGGTTCGGCGTCAACGCCCTCAAGTTAATAAACGCCAACGGCGAAGTGACTTACGTGAAGTTCAACTGGCGCAGCATGCAGGGTATCAAGACCTTCACCGACGCCGAAGCCAAAGCCGATTCGGCCCGTAACCATAGTGGACTCACGGAAGACTTGTATGAGAACATCAAAGCCGGGAAGTTCCCGAGTTGGGAACTCGGCATCCAAGTGATGAAGCCCGAAGACCTCGATAAGTTCGACTTCAACCCGCTCGACGACACCAAAGTCTGGACCGGCGTCGAAGAGACCAAGATCGGCAAGATGACCCTCAACAAGGTGCCGGACAACTTTTTCCAGTTCACCGAGCAAGTTGCCTTCGACCCCGGCATGGTCGTCCCCGGCATCGAAATCAGCGAAGACAAGATGCTCCAAGGCCGGGCCTTCAGCTACGCCGACACCCAGCGCTATCGCTTGGGTGCGAATTATCTTGACTTGCCCGTGAACCGCCCCCTCACCCCGGTTGCCAGCAATAATCAAGACGGGAAGTTGAACTACGGGCATCGCAAAGGGGATGTGAATTACGAGCCGAGCATCGAAGGTGGCCGTCGCGACGACGATAAATTCGAATCCAGCAAAGCGATTTTGAAGGGCAGCATCGTGCAGCAACCGATCGAGAAGCAGTTGAACTTCAAACAAGCCGGGGAACTCTACGAGAGCTTCCCGGAAGATCAGAAGGCCAACCTGATCTCGAACTTGGCCGCCGATATGAAAAAGATCCGCGACCCCGGGGTGAAGATCACTTGGGTCTCGTTCTTCTTTCGGGCGAACGTCGATTACGGCACCCGCGTGGCGAAGGCGATCAACGTCGATCTCGAAGCGGTGAAGCAGTTCATCGCCAAGGATAAGCTGGCGGAATCGACCAACAAGGACAAGCCCGGCGAACCCGGGAAGCAGAAGTAGTATCGCAGTTCGGAGTCGGGGCACGGATGCGAGTCCTGCCCCATTTGTATTTCGGAGATCCGCCATGTTCGCCCTCGGCTGTTTCGCCTGCGCCTTCCTCCACCTTCTGCCGAGTCCCAAAGCGGTCGAACTGACGCCCGAGGTCGCGGCCAAGCTCCAACTCATCGCCTTTCAATCCTCCCGCGAAGGTGATCTGGTCACCCTCAAAGAATATTTTGCCGCGGGTCAACCGGTCAACGGGCTCAACGCGCGTGGGGACACCTTGCTCACCGTCGCCGCGTACGCGGGTCAAACCGATGCGGTGAAGCTGATCCTGAAACAACCCAAATGCGAGGTGGACACCAAGAACAAAATGGGCCTGACCGCCCTCGCCGCCGCGGCGTTCAAGGGTCACGTCGAGATCGCCGACTTGCTCGTGAAGGCCAAAGCCGATGTGAACGCCCAGAACGGGAGCAAGCAGACCGCGCTGATGTTCGCCGCCCTGACCGGTCGTACGAAGATGGTCGAATACCTGCTCAAAGCCGGCGCCGATGCGTCGATCGCGGACAAATCGGGCAACACGGCGCTGAGTCTCGCCAAGACCCAAGGGGCCGCCGAGGTGGTGAAACTCTTGGCCAAGTGACCGCGTTGGCTATATTTAAGGGTTTGATACTTGCCCTCCGATCCGATCCGATTGCGAGCGACGATGAATCTGCTGATCCCTTACCTCACTTACGAAGACCTCGACTTCGACCTCATCTGGCAGTCCCCGAGCCGAACGGTCACCGAGTCGGACATCGTCACATTCGCCGGGTACAGTGGGGACTTCAACGCCATCCACGTCGATCATGAGCACGCCAAGACGACCGCCTACCGCCGGCCCATCGCCCACGGCTTCGGCATCTTCAGCATCGCCAGCGGCCTTTGCATCTACTCCCCCGCGACCAAGATCGTCGCGCTGCTCGGAGTCCAAGACTGGAAGTTCATCGCCCCCGTCTTCGCCGGCGATACCATCCACGTCGTCAGCCGCGTGGTCGAGAAGACCCTCAAAGGCGTCGGGAAACGCGGCGAAGTCCTTTGGCACCGCGCGCTCATCAACCAAGAAGGCAAGACGGTCCAAGAAGGCCACATGAGCACGCTTGTGGAATGCCGGGCCAAGGCCTGATGTCCAATCCGAAATCCCAAATCCGAAATCCGAAATGCTAAGAACTCGCTTCGCACCTAGCCCCACCGGCTACCTCCACATCGGCGGAGTTCGCACGGCCTTGTTCAATTGGCTGCTGGCCCGACGCCACGGTGGTCAGTTTATCCTCCGCATCGACGATACCGACGACTCCCGCAACCGCGCCGACGCGGTGAAGCCGATCATCGACGGCTTCGCTTGGCTCGGCATGACTTGGGACGAAGGCCCGACCGCCGATGCCAGCGGCGAAAGCACCGGCCCGCATGCCCCGTATTTCCAAGGCCAGCGCAACGACAAGTACGAAGCCGCGGCGAAGCGGTTGCTGGCGGAAGGCAAAGCCTACCCGGACTACACGACCCCGGAACAGCAGGACTCCGCGCGGAAGCAAGCCGACTTGGCCCGCAAGCCCTACGTCCACCGCGGCACCAACCGCGACGTGCCGGCCGAAGAGAACGTGAAGCAATACGCCGCGAAAGCGGCCCCGCTGTTGTTGAAGGTCGAAGTCGGGCAGTCGGTGAAGTTCGACGACGCGGTGAAGGGGAAGCAGGACATCGCCACCGACACGATCCGCGATCCGATGCTGCTGCGCGGCCCCGATGCTAGCGGTTTGTGCCGGGCGGTCTACAACTTCGCTACGGTGGTGGACGATACCGACTTCGGCATTACCCACGTCGTGCGGGCCATCGAGCACCTGTCGAACACGCCGACGCAGATTCTGATGTACCAAGCGCTCGGTGCGACGCCGCCGACGTTCGGGCACATCCCGCTCGTGAGCTACAACGGCAACAAGATGAGCAAGCGGAACCTACCGCCGCTCACAGGTGACGAGATCGCCAAGTTCAAAGCCTGCGGTTGGACCGACGCCGAAATCCGAGGCCGGGAAGATTTGAACATCGCCACGGTGGCCTACTACCGCGAGATTGGCTACCTCCCGGAAGCGCTCATCAATTACCTTTGCCGACTCGGCTGGAGCATGGACGGCGAATCGGAGTTCATCCCGCTCGACACGCTCATTGCGAACTTCTCACTCGACCGCGTGACCGACGCCCCCGGTAACTACGACGCCAAGAAGCTCTTCTGGCTACAGGGGGAGTACATGAAGCTCGTCCCGACGGCGGAAAAACTCGAGCGCTGTCTGCCGTTCCTGCGCCGCGCCAAGCTCATCGAAGAAACGCCCGACGACGGGATGCGGGCCAAGCTCACGGCCATCATCGAAGCCTCGGGCGATCGCATCAAGCTCTTCAGCGATGTGCTCGCCTTCGCCCTGCCGCTCGTCAAAGAGGAG
>JBBRUN010000415.1:0-5201 GCA_038247765.1 Gemmatales bacterium
AGCTAACGTCGAAGAAATCATCAAGAAATCCGAGGCGGCATCGAAGGCTGTCGGCCGCGATCCCGTGAAGATTCAGACGCACGTCCGCAATTTGTCGGGTTCGCGCGAAGATCGTTTGTACGCCCACTCGCAGTTGAAGATCGCCGGGGACGCCGTGGTGCCCGTCATCGTCGCCGTGCTGCGTTCGACCAACGACCTGCCGCTCCGCTCCGCGATCTTGACCGTGATCCCGACGCTGGTCGCCGATACCGTGCCGGGCTTCTTGGCTTCGCTCGAAGGTATGCCCAACGAAATCAAGGCCCCGATGCTCGACGCGATGGCCAACCGGCCCGACATCCTCGGCCTGATCGCCAACGCCGAGACCGACTTCACGCCGTACCTCTGGTACTACGCGGGCCTTCCCGGCGATACCGCTTCGACCGTTCGCACGACCAGCTTGGCCCTGTTGATCGCGCTGACCGACGGCGGGGCCGCGAAAAAGAAGCCCGAGGGCGAACTGACCCGCTTGGCCCAACCGTTCATCGCGCGGAAGGGGAGCTTCCGCACGCTCGATAAAGTCAAGAACACGGTGAAAATCCAATCGTGGAACGCCGAGGGCCTCGTGGTCCGCATCGACGAAGTCACCCCGGCCCAAGCCGAGGAATATTACGGTTTGAAATACCTCCGCTGGGCCATCGAACGGAACTCGACTTTCGAACCGGCCCAACTGGCGTTCGTGTCGCTCGCCACCGAGCGGGCCGTGGAACGGGCCAAGTTCGGCGACCTCAGCAAGACCGAGCCGAGTGTGTATCAACTCCTCTCGGCCGCCCCTTCCACGATGTTGACGGGATTACTGCAAAGCGCCATCGCCGAGAAGCGGACGGCATTGGTTCTCGGACTGCTCCAAGCCATCGGGGATCGGGCCCAGAAAGAGCCGCTGTCGGCCTCCGGCAAAGATAGGCCTTCGTCCACGGTGCAGGCGTTGTCTTACCCCGATCCGCGTGTGCAGTTCGCCGCGGCCCTCGCGCTCTTGCGTTCCCCCGGCCCCGCGACCCACGGCCACGCCGCCAAGATCGTCGACATCTTGAAGCGGGCCCTCGGCGCCGATGCCGACGGGGCCAACGCCGGGAAACTCGGTCGGGCGATTCTGGCCGACCCGAGCGCCCCGCGCGGCGAAAAACTCGCGGCGACCTTCCGCGATGCCGGCTACGCCGCCGAGCGCGTCGGCTCGGGTCGCCAATTGATGCGCCGCCTCGCCCAAGCCAGCGACTACGACTTCATCGTCGTCGACCGGCATATCGTCGATCCGACCCTGCTCGATCTGCTCGCGCAGGTTTCGGCCGATACCAACGCGGCCCGTCGCCCGGTGCTCGTGATCGCTTCGACCGACGTCACCAAGCCGGTGCCATTCGAACATCTGCTGTTGCGGCTCGCGCTGTTGATCGCGGCGACGGAGACCGAAGACATCAAGGTGCCGGAACCGTATGTGAAAGATCCGGGCCGCCCGCTCGACGACCCCGAGAAGTTGAAAATCGGCACGATCAAAAGCCGCGACATCAAGATGGAAGACTTGGCGGGCTACCGCATCAAGCGGATGCAGCGGTTGGTCGATGCCGCGGATGTGGCGACTTCGACCGACTTGGCGACCCGGATCGACCTGCGCATCCCGCAGTTCGTCTTCGCGATCCTCGTGGCGGAATACAAAGCCACGGTCTCCTCGGCCCCGGCCACGGTGAAGCGGGCCCGGGCGGCCTCCGAAGTCGTGCGGAATCGCAAGGAACTCGATATCGCCGCGACGGCGGTCAAGGATACCGAGAAGCTGATCGATTTGATGGATCACATCGAATCGACGATGAACGAAGGGCAGAAGAAGAAGTTCGAATTGCTCCGGGAACAGGTTCAACCGGAGAGCCTAGGATTGGCTTTCGATACCGCCCGCGATTTGGATCTGGAGGCGAGTTTGCAAAAACTGGCCCGGCCATTCGACGCCGTACGGGTGATCCCCGAACCGTTCTCGTCGAACAACTTGAAGCTCGACATCCAAGCCAGCACGGCCGATCCGGCGACGCTACCGCGCGACCCCGCCGAAAAGAAAGCCACGGCGAAGTTGGCCGCAGAGTGGCTGCGGAAATTGGCGCTCGAAGAAGTCCCCGGTTACGACATCAAACCGGCCGCGGGGGAACTCCGCCAAGCGCTCGCCGACAACGAACTGGCCCCGGATGCGGCCGAGTCGCTGACCCGCATCGGCAACGCCGATGCCCAGCAAGCGCTCGTGAATCTGGCGATCCAACCCGACCGGCCGATTCCGATCCGTCTGAAAGCGACCGACGCCGCCATCCGGCACGTGCAAGGTTTCGGCAAACTCACCGCCGAAGCTTTGGCGACCCAGACCGCCGTGGTGGCCGGGACGGAAGCCGATGCCGCGCTGAAAGCCAAACTCGGCGTGCTCGCCCGGCTCGTGGCCTCCACGCCGCCCGATTTCGGGGCGATCATCCAGCAGTTCCCCGTCACGGTGCCGCAGGCCCCACCGAAGGTGGTTCCGCCGGTGGAACCGAAGGACAAATAGCCGCGCAAGTTCCGCGGAGGCGGTCGTTTCCCTCGAAACGGACACGGGACCTCAGTGGACATCGCCATGAATACCCACAATCAACCGACACTCGCGGAATTGACCGGCCGGGCCATGGCCGGCCGGGCCGAACGTATCGATTCGCCAGAATTCGCAGGCGATGTCGAACCGCACGAAGTCCTCTCCGGCATCCGGGTCGATGCTCGCGCCGCTTGGGCCGATGCCCAACTCGCCCTGCAATTGCTCGGTTCGCCCATCGCTTCGCAATCCGCTCCGGCCGATTGGGCCGCATTCGTCGATTGGAACTCCGGCCGGCTCGGGATTCCGCTAGCGGCCGGGCAATTCCCCCAGCGTTTGCGGGAAGTCGCGGGCCTGTTCGCCGCCAAACTCGAAGAACCCGCAATCGCCATTGCAACGGGCTTCGCGTCGCTGAAAGCTTGGACACTGCAGAATCCTAGCCTGACCGCGACCGCATTGAATCGCGAACTGGGAGGCGATCTCCCCGAAATCGCGGGCACTTCCCCCGCCGAACTCAACGAGCGAGCGGCAAGCTTGTGGCTGGCCGGCCAACGGGAAACTGCACTGCGAGCCTGGCAAGATTTGCCGGCAGGACCGGTGGCCTCGTTCAACATCGGCATGGCCCAGCTAATGCTCGGCCAGGCGAAAATCGCCGCGATCAGCCTGAAAGCGGCCGTAGACACCCTACCCGATAACTCCGGTTGGAAACATCTCGCGGCCTTGTACCTGTCTGTCGCTCAAGTGCGGGCTTGAGGGACAATTTGGCGATTCGATTCGCAACGACGTCGCCTGAAAGTTTGCCTAGTCGAAAGTCATCAAATTGTCAGGTAATCAGTCGCATTTTATCGAATTATCGACTTATCGGACACATTTTGCTTGCCTAAGAGTGGTTCGGAGCGTAAACTTCAGTTGTCCCGTCGAACGACTCACTCAGTATTTGGGCGATGCTGGGTGAGTCCTCGACGGGATTCTTCGTGCGCGATTGGACGTGAGTGAATCGGGTCTCAGCATCCACTCATCGAAGCCTTGGTACTATCTATGAAACAAGGATTCGAGAACGCCGCTCATGAATCGCATTTGCCGATGGCTAGTAGTAATTTGCGCGTTGAGTAGTTTCGAAAGCGCATCTGCGCGGGAACGGTTCTTCTTCCGCAAGCCCGCACCGCCATGCTGCTGCCCCACTGAGCCGAGAGCGGTAACTCCGGTTCCATCAGTGAAGGTCGAGGCGATCGTCGCCGAGAAACTAAATGCGTTCAACTTCGTAAACGCGTCTTGGAAGGAAGTCCTCGCTTGGCTCGCAAAGGAGTCCGGGCTGATCTTCCTCAGCGCAGAAAATCCGACCGGAACCCTGACGCTGAGCTCGGAGAGTCAGTACACACTGCCGCAATTGATTGATCTGCTCAACGAGGTACTCGAGCACAAGAATTGGGTCGTCATTCGCCGGGAGCATTCTTTTCTGATTCACCCGGCCAACGTAAAGATCCCGCGGGAAATTCTCCACCAGATCACACTCGAAGAGCTCGAGACCCGAGGAAATACCGAAGTCGTCCAAATCGTAATCCCGTTGAAAACCCGCGACGCCGGGACCGTCCTTCCGCAAGCGAAGCAGCTCTTGAGTCAGTACGGCGACGCAACCGCCTTCGGCATGAATCGGCTCATCGTCCTCGACAAAGCGAAGAACATCAAGAACATCGTCGCGCTGTTGGCGAATGACCTCGACGACCCGACGTCCGTCGTCACATCGCAATGGAAGACCTACGAATTCCCGTCGGGCACCGCCGAAGCGACGGCCAAGAAAATCTTGGACACGCCGCTGTTCAAAGGGAGCGGCGTCAAGACGCTCATCATCGGCAGCGAAAAAGTGATGATCTACGGCACTCCCGCCGACCACGACGACATCGCTGCATTCCTGAAACCACCGGTGGCGATTGTAGTGACGGTGCCAACCGCGCCGTGGGTCGCGTGTCCCCCACCGACGCGTACACGGTTGTTCGCGCGGTTCCGATAGGTTACACCACTTCGGTTTTCGGCAATTCCAGTGGAGCCTTCAGCACTTTCGGGAAGGCATCCCACGACGTTTGGTACGTCGAGGCCAGGGGACAGATCACGTAGCGATCCGCCGTGAGGAAGATCGGCAGATCGGGCAGCGCATCGCCGACGGCCACGGGTTCCACGAAAGCCTTAACGGCGGCCCCCGCCGAGTAAGAGACGACGGTGAGCGGCTTGTCCGGTGGCGCGGCGAAGTCGTCATCGCGGAGGCGTTCCCAGATCGCTTTGTGGATCCCCATCGGGTCGCGCGTCGACGGCGGGAAGAGATCGACGATCAGGAGGTGGATTCCGGAGCGGAGGAAATCGACCGCCTTGCGGACGAACGATTTGAGTGCGTGGGCGCTGTCTTTGTTTCCCGGCGACATGATCTCGATGACGGCGACGACGTCGCCATCGTCGGAATGGATCGCGATACGGTCGGCCTTACGGGCGTAGAGCGTCGCGTCGGCGATGGCCATATGCCTTGTTTTCACGGGCACTTCGGCGAGCACGATGCCGCCTCGATCCAGACCGGGATGGAATGGCACGGAGAGCGCGACCACATCGGGCTGGGGCGCGCCCGTGTGCTGTTCCTGCATCGCGAAGAAAC
>JBBRUN010000416.1:0-5157 GCA_038247765.1 Gemmatales bacterium
CTTTCAGCTTCCCGTTCCAATGGCCCGCCACGATGCGTTTGCCGTCGGGGCTGAACGCGACCGCGGTGATCCCTTTCCCGTCACCGGCGAATTTCCACAATTCCTTGTCCGCGGTCGAATCCCAGAGATGCAACGAGTCGTCGGCGCTTCCCGTCGCGATTCGTTTGCCATCCGGGCTGTGTGCGAGGCACACAACCCGATCGCCGTGTTTGAGTTCGTCGGCCGCGCCGTGCTGGGCGAGCAGAACGAAGAAGCACGGAATCAGGAGTGACCGCAGCGCTCTCATGCGAACAACTCCGCGATAGGCGTCCCTTTGGTGGCTATTCAACACACCATCCGGCCCGATGGCCCCGCCCGTGGGATTATTTCCAGAATCCCGGCACCGGCTCGCCGGGGGTGCAGCGGGCGATTTTCCCGTTCGAGTCGGTGTAGTGGGTGTCGGCGGGGATGCCGAGGGCGTGCAGCATCGTCGCGGACAAATCGGCCGGCGAAACCGGCTTCTCCCGTGCTTCCCCGGCGTGCCGGTCGCTCGCGCCGTACACGGCCCCACGGGCGACTCCCGCCCCGGCCAACACCGCCGAGTAGCAGCGCGGCCAATGCTTGCGACCGGGCGAACTGCCGAGGAAGTTTTTTTCGAGCGCAACCGTCGGCGCGCGGCCGAACTCGCCGATGCACACGACCAGTGTCGTTTCGAGCAAGCCCCGTTCGCGCAGATCTTCGAGCAGGGTCGAAAAACTCCGGTCGAAACGCGGCAGCAGATGATCTTTCATCGCGTCGAAGATGTCGTTGTGGGTGTCCCAGCCGTAGGCGTCGGTGTCCGCCGGGTGGGTATCTTGGCCGCGCACGGAGTGGTTGAAAAAAACCGTGACCCACGGCACGCCCGCTTCCACGAGCCGACGGCCGAGCAGGCAAGCTTGCCCGGCCCGGTGCCGGCCGTAGCGATCCCGCAACGCCATCGGCTCTTTCGTCAAATCGAAGGCGTCGCGCGTCAGCGGGGAATCGAGCAACTCGTGGGTCTTCCGGAGCACTTCGACGCGGCCCGCCGTCGCCGGCCAATTCTTCCCGCGACCGTCGAGCGCTTCGGCCAACTGCCGGCGCTCGGCATCGCGCCCCACCGACACGGCGGCGGGCCGGAGCATGCCCCGCACGATCGCGCTGCCGTCGGTGACATCGCCGAAGTCGATGGGATCGAATCCGCGACCCAAGAAGCCGCCGTATTGGCCCGGCCCCGGTTCGGTCGGCGCGAGCAGCGGGCCGTTGACGTGCATGGCGGTGTGCGGGAAACGGTCGCTCGGCCGGACGCGGTGGACAACCGCCCCCAAGCTCGGCGCGTCGAGCGACGCCGGCGGGGGGTTCGAACTTTTCCGCGGATGCGGTTGGCCCGTGAGCGCTAGGTAGCAGGCCGAGCCGTGGTCGGCGTCGTCGTGGGTCATCGATTTGACGACCGTGAACTGCCCGGCGAGCTTGGCGATGCGCGGAAGATGCTCGCAGAATCGCAGGCCCGGCACCGCCGTCGCAACCGATCCGAAGGCGCCGCGGATTTCTTCCGGGGCATTCGGCTTCGGATCCCAAGTGTCGAGTTGGCTCATGCCCCCGCTGGTGAAGACGACCAATATCGACTTCGCCCGCGGTTTCCCGGCCGCGACGGCGCGCCCCGATCCGGCCGCGAGGATAACCGGCCACGCCAGTCGCAGCCAATCGCGGCGACACGGCAACCGGCCAATCGGTTCGATGCGGGACGCGAACGGGAACATGGGAGGTTCCGGATTCAGTGGAAGCGAATCAGAGCCCCTTGGCGGCGTCATCGTAAACCGCGCCGATGCTCATCACCATCCGGATGATCACGACGATGATCATCAGTCCGACCATGGCGTAAACCGAACCGCCGGCCAGCATCGTCAGCCATTTCAACTTCCGCCCGGCTTCCTCGCGATACTGCTCGGATTGCTTCGCCATCACCTCGGCGAGCGATCCCGTGATCACGCCGACGCCGACGGAATCGAGGAACTCTTCCGGGAATAATTTCTTCGGGCAACCCGCGAGGATCTTGTCGATGGCGCGCCCGGCCCGGGCTTGCTTGACGCAGCCGTCCGAACTGGCCAGATACGCGGCGTTCGTCGTCGCGCGGAAGCTGTACAGCAAGCTTTCGTCGGCGTTCATCCCGGCTTCGCTCGTCATGTGCAGGGCCATGCTGAATCGCTGCAGCGCGAAAGCCCGGAAGCAACTGCCCAACCCCGGGATGTTCAACGCGAAGGCCTCGAACTTCGACCGTAGCGCGTCGTTGTCGCGCAGGAAGAGGTACGCCATCACGAGGAACGCCAAGAAGCCGAAGCCGACGAAGAGCACGAGCGCCGCGCCGCGCGTGCCGCTGAGAAATTCGCCGAGCGGGTTGAAACCTTTGCCGTCGGCCGGGGCGATCAATCCGAGAATCAAGAGCATCAAAGCGATGACGCAAATACCGGAAACGTACATGAACCCCGGCCAAATCATGGAGCCGAGGAACATCTTGCGCGACGATTGTTCTTGCGTGTAGTAATGCTCGAGTTCTTCGAACGTCTCGGTCAGGCGGCCGGTCTTTTCGCCGACGGCGACCAACTCGATCATCAGCGGAGGGAACTTCGACCGGTCCGGCTTCATCGCGTTTTCGAGCGAACTCCCTTGTGCGAGCCGCTCGGCGAGGGTCGTCGCCAAGCCGCGCGCCGCACTCGGGCCGGACTTCGCCTGCTGCTTGAAAATCTTCACCGGCGACAAACCGATGTCGATGCCGTGGCGCAGCGCCCGGCACCACGATACGATTGCGGTCAGCGGAAGCCGGGGGGAAAAGATCATACCCTACTACTCCGCAAGAAGAAGTTGCGGTTTACCGCCAAAGCGACTTCGTAGTGCGACTTCCGATCGCAGTTTGGCCAAACAACCAAGTCAACAGTAAAATTGGCATAGCATAGTGAACGTTTCCGGTTCAGGAATTGTTAATTGCTGTAGGGCACAACAACTTCAATATAGCTGTTGTCTTTACTGTTGTTGACGGCATCGACAATGCTGGACAGGGCATTTTGAATGCGCGGCCAGCTCGTCGCAGTCAAAACCACGATTGGAATGCGGCGAGCAGACATATTTTGCTGGTATTTCAGGTTTTGATCCATCGTAACCAAAACATCAAACCCTTCGTTTTCAGCTTGCTGCAACAGCTCTCCATTACTGGAGCTACCCCATCGAAGCTCATACGCGGTTGTGACATCATGTGCAGATAAGTGTTTGCGCAGTGGGACAGGCGTACCTTGATCGAACAGCACCCGCACTACGCAGCCTCCAGAGTATGCGCAACGTGTTCGAGGACTGCACGAGCTTGTAGGAGGGTGACGCCGGGAAACCACGCGATAAAATCGGCGAGTGGTGCGCCGTCTTCGAGGTTCTCGAACAAGGCCGATACAGGAACGCGAGTTCCACGGAACAGCCATGCCCCTCCGACTTTGTGCGGGTCGCGTTCGACCTCGGGGCAATTAGACCAATATTTCACGGCGCGACATTGAACCTCAGTTGAAGGATCGATGAACCTGTTATTCCTCCCAAACTCCATTCTACAACGATTGCTTACGCCGTGAGGGGGATGCGGCCCGCGGGGATGCCGCGGTAAATCCGTTGGATGCGCTCGCGTGTCAGGCCCAACACGCGGTCGAACCGGCTGAGCTTCATGCCGTCGATGCTCGGGTTCTTGTCGGCCATGTGCTCGAGCATGGCGATGTCTTGCCGGACTTCGCGATCGACTTCCCGGCGGAAGAGCCACTTCGAGATTCTCAGCCCGCCGGCCGGGCCGGGGAAGCGGCTTTTGGCGTAGACGAACGACGTGACCGCCGTGCGGTCGCCATCGATGGGCCAGAAAAACATGTACAGCCGCCAGCGCATCATCGATTCCCGGCTGCCGTCGGGCGAGGTCCACCAGTGATCGTAGACGCTGTAAACCGGGGAGAAGTGCGTCGTCCAATGGTCGTGAAAAAGGTCGCCTTTGCGGATGCCCAAAATCCACGCCAGCGGTTTGAACAGCGTCTTCGTCGGGCCGACGTTCGTGACCTTCACGGTGGCATCGGTCGGTTCGAAGTTCACTTTCACCTCGTGCATGCGGGCGAGGTCGTAGCCGAAGGTGTCGTGGACGGTGCCGCTGTGTTCGATCTCGTTGAAGTTGTCCACCGTTAGTTCGAGCGGTGCCGGGACGACGTGGTGGAAGTTGCCGAGGTGGTAATAATTGTCGGTGTTGATCTCGGGGAATTCGGGTGTGCTCGCCTTCGATTTCACCCAGATGTAGCCGTGCTCTTCCCGGGTGTCGTAGGCGTCGGTGCAGGTGTGCAGTTTCGGCGTGCTCGGGCTTTCGCCGTTGCCGCAGGCGTCGAACGTCCAGCCGTGATATTTGCATTCGATGCGGTCGCCGACGACCCGGCCGTAACTCAGTTTCAACCGCCGGTGCGGGCAGACGTCGTTGACCGCAGCTACGGCCCCCTCAGCGGTACGGTATAGGCAGATCAAGCTGCCGGCGAGTTGCAGGCCCGCAGTTTTGCCGCGCTTGAGTTTCTGGCTCGGCAAGATCGGGTGCCAATGGTCGAGCATGCCCATAGGGCCGTGAACCTTGTTGCCGTATGATGAGACACGGTAAGTTTATCGACTTTCCGCGATGCCGGCTTTGCGGTTTTTTTTATAGGGCGGGTGGAGTCTTCGTGACCCGCCGCGCTACGTTCGGGCAACCGGCGGGTTGCGAAGACTCCACCCGCCCTAAGAAGAACGGCTTGTACCCCATGTTCACCGGATTGATCCAAGCCAAAGGCACCGTCACCACCGCTACCGACGATGGCTCCGGCGGGCGCCGGCTCACCGTGCGCGAAGCGAGCATCGCCCCACACCTCGTGCTCGGGGAAAGCGTCGCCGTCAACGGCGTCTGCCTCACGGTTGTGGCGTTCGATGCGGAAACCTTCGATTTCCAAGTCGGCCCCGAAACGGTGCAGGCGACCGTCCTCGGCACAATCCACGCCGGGGCCGAGGTGAATTTAGAACGGGCCTTGCGCGTCGGCGACCCCATCGGCGGTCACTTCGTGACGGGGCACGTCGATTGCACCGGAACGATCCTCGAACGCGCCACTTCCGGCGAATGGGAGACCGTGCGCTTCGGTC
>JBBRUN010000417.1:0-5154 GCA_038247765.1 Gemmatales bacterium
AGCTCGTGGGACTTGATCGACAAGATGAAAGACGATCCGAAGTTCGACCTCAAGAGCATCAAGGAAGAAGACCTCTGCGACGAGCTGAAGAAACTGAAAGCCGAAGACCGCCTGCCGTTCTTGAAGAAGAAGGCCGAGGAACGGGCCGCGATCCAGAAAGAAATCGGCGAGCTCTCGGTCAAACGATCCAAGCACATCGAAGTCGAAAGCAAGAAGCAGCCCCAAAGTGCGGGCGAGAAAGCTTTCGACGAAGCCCTCCGCGGCACCATCCGCGAGCAAGCCAAAGCCAAAGGTTTGGAAGCGCCCGTCGAGAAGAAGTAACAGCGCCTTGATCCATGGATTCTTCGGCCCAACGGGCTAAACCCCCTCCCCCAACACAAGGATTCCCGATGCATCGCACCGTCCCCGTGTTCCTCCTCGCCTTCGGCCTCGCTTCGGCGAGCTTCGGCGCCGACGAACCGCTGAAAACCGCTCCGAGCAAAATCACGACCGTCACTGTGTACCAGAACACGGCCCTCGTCACCCGCGAGGTGGCGCTGCCGGAAGCCGCCGGGCAGATCGAAGTCGTCGTGTCGCCGTTGCCGAGCGCCACGATGCAAAGCTCCTTGTATGCCGAAGGCTCCGATGCCGTGCGCGTGTTGAGCGCCCGCTACCGAACACGGGCCATCTCCGAGGACAACCGCGAGGAAGTCCGCAAGCTCGAAGCCGAGATTAAACTGATTCAAAAAACGCTGGCCGAACTCGAAGCCGACATGAAAGGCGTGACGCTGAACATGGCCTTCAACGCCAAGCTCGAAGCCTTCACCGCCGCGACGCTGACGACCCTGACCGAGAAGGGTCAACTCGACAGCGACAAGACGATTCTGTTGGCGAACCACATCCGCGAGAGCCGGGCCAAGCTGATCAAGGAAGAAGTGAAGCTGAAGGAATCGATCGACAGCGGCAAGGAAAAGATCGCGTTCCTGACGCGCCAGTTGAACGAGAAATCGGGCGGCGTCAGCCGGACCGAACGGGACGCCGTCATCGTCGTCGATAAGAAAGCCGGCGCTTCGACAATCAAACTGAACTACCTCGTCAGCAACGCCACGTGGAAGCCCCAGTACAAACTCAGGGCCGCGACGAAAGCCGCCGACCCGGTCGTCGTCGAATACTTGGCCAGCGTCACCCAGCAAACCGGCGAAGAATGGCCCGGCGTCAATCTGATCTTATCGACGGCTCAACCGCTGCTCAACGCCGCGCCGCCCGATCTCCGCGTGTTAGAAGTCGCCGTGGGCACGCCCGGCCAACCCGGCCTGCCGATGGGGCCCGGCGCCGTTCCCCCGGCCGCACTTTTGAAAGATCTCGAAGCAAAATCGCGGTCGCTGCGATCCGAATCCCTCCAGAATTACAACGAGAAGAAGGAAGGCGAAGGGGCTAAACAGCAGAACGATGCCGCGGCGCTCGAGCAATTCCGCGATCTGCTCGTCAGCAAAGAAGAGATCACCAAGACCGGCGGCCTCAACGAGAACCTCCTCGGCGACGGCCCGAGCGTGACCTACCGCTTGAAGAACAAGCTCACGCTGCCGAGCCGCAGCGACGATCAAACGCTCGAAATCGCCAAGCTCGATCTGGCGCCGAAGTTCTACTACAAGGCCGTGCCGGTGCTTACGAGCCACGTCTACCGCCTCGCCGACCTGGTGAACAACACCGAGACGATCCTGCTGCCCGGCGAAGCCTCGATGTACCTCGACAGCGACTTCGTCGGCAGCACGAAGCTGCCGCTCGTCGCCATCGGCAAACCCTTCACCGTCGGCTTCGGCGTCGACCCGCAATTGCAAGTCGTCCGCAAGCTGATGGACAAAACGCGCACGACCCAAGGCGGCAACCAAGTGCTGACCTTCAAGTACAAGATCCTGCTCAGCAGCTACAAGACGAACGCGGTCGATGTGCAAGTGTGGGATCGCATGCCGCACGCCGAGGCCGTCGGCACCATCGGGACCTCCTTCACAATGGGCGCGATCAAGCTGAGCGAAGACCCGCTGTACGTCCGCGACGAGAAGAACAAGAATCTCCTCCGCTGGGATGTGAAAGTCGATTCGAAGCAAAACGGCGAGAAAGCCCTCACCATCGACTACGAATTCAAGATGGAACTCGACAAGAACGTCACCATCGGCTCGTTCTTGTCGAAGTGATGCGCACTTCCGCGAGCGCTCGCGCCCGGTCGCTTGCGCTCGCGGCTCCGAATATTGCAATCCGGCATCCCTCCGGCCTCGTCGTTACAAATGTAGCCGCTTCGTTTCCCGGAGGGTTCGCCGTGCACAAGGCCCGCATCGTCGTCGTCGAAGACGAACCCGCCATCCGCCGCGGCCTCACCGAAGCCCTCCGCCTGTCGGGGTACGACATCTCCGAAGCGGCCGATGGGGCCACCGGCCTCCGGGAAGCCACCTCCGGCGGGGTCGATCTAGTCCTGCTCGATGTGATGCTGCCCAAGAAAGACGGGTTTGAGGTACTCGCCGAACTCCGGCGCGTCTGCCCGACCCGGCCGGTGATTCTGCTGACGGCCCGGGGCGGTGAGGCCGACCGCGTCCGCGGGCTGAAGATGGGGGCCGACGATTACGTCGTCAAACCCTTCTCCGTGACCGAACTGCTAGCCCGCGTCGAAGCGGTGCTCCGCCGGACGATGAAAGCCGCGGAGGAAGTGCAGCAAGTGACCTACGGCCGGGCGAAGATCGATCTCCGTCGCCGCGAAATCCGCTGGAGCGCCGACGAACGGGCCGATCTATCGGAAACCGAAGCGGCGCTGCTAAAATACTTGGTGACCAACCGCGAGCGAGCCGTCTCCCGCGAGGAGATGCTCGGCCGCGTTTGGGGCATCGGCACCGCCGGGCTCGAAACCCGTGCCGTCGATATGCACATCGCCCGGCTGCGGGCGAAACTGAAAGATCCGGCCGGCGACGACAACGCCGAAGCCATCGTCACGGTTCGGTCGCACGGGTATATGGCCGGCCCCGGGTTGACCTACGACAAGAGCACCCCATGACGCGACGCATCCTCTGTTCCCCGACGTGCACGGTCTGCGGCCTCGTTTTGCTGGCGATTCTCGTCGTCGGCGGCTTGGGCTGGGTTTCCGTGGCGTCGCTGCGCGTGGAGGAATCGCAACGCCGCTCGGCGTCTCAAGCGCAGGCCGCGAATCAAGAGCGCCTCGCCCTGTGGCGGCTCGATAGCCACATGCTGCCTCCGTTGGGCCTCGAGAACAACCGGCCCTATTCGCATTATTCCGCCCTGCACGCCCCGTCGAGCATCGTTATCGACGAGACCGGCTTCCCCACCGTCGACCCCGGCCGCGTGCCGTCGCCGCTGTTGGGCGCCGACCTCCCCAACTGGGTGAAGTTGCACGTCCAAATCGACCCGAATCGCGGCTGGCATTCGCCCCAGGTGATCCCGGCGGACTTGGCGAACCGGTTGAAATCGGGCCCATTGGAACTGAACTTGGCGAACGTGACTTCAGAGCGGGCCGTGCAACTCGACGAACTCCGCGGGGCGTTCCCAACACTCGCGATTTTGAAGACGCTCGCCGAGCAGGATCGGATTCAACCGCTCGATGAAGCGTACATCGTCCCCGTGCCGCTGGCGGATGAACCGTCCACCGAGAAACCGGCCCCGACGTTGGACGACGCCGCCGGCACCATGCGGGACAGCGGCGAATCGTGGCTCGTCGCCGAGGCCGCCAAGGAGCACATCGAGCGTTTCCAGGCCCAACTCGGTGGCTCGGCCCGGTCGGCGTTCTACTGCGAACTCGATCCGTCACCGGGGAAGGGGGACGGTAAGAAAACGGCCCCCGACGACTCCCAGAAACTATTGAAGGAACAAGCACCGCTCGATGCAGTCTACCCGCCTTTAGCCCAAGATCCGGTGCCCTTGCCGGTGGCACCGAAGCCCCGGGAGTTGACCACGGCGGAACTCGAACGCGACGGCTTGGCCCGCAAGCTCGCCGTGGACAAAGCCGCAAACACCCGCGGGGGCTACGACTCCAACGCGGGCAGAAACCTAGCCGCCCCGGCGCCCGGCTCGCTCGCCCCCGGCCCACCGCAACAAGCCGAGAAAGCGATCAACGGCGTACCGCCGATTCTCAATTCGTTGCAACTGCCCGACCAACAGACGATCCAACGGATCGAGAATTTGACGAAGTCGATCCAGAGCCGCGCGAAAGACCAGACTTACAAGAGCCAACTTCCGAATGCGGACGAGAAGAAAAAGAGCGAAGCCAAGCTGGGCGAAGGGTTCGGTGGCACGCCACCCGGGATGCCGAAGCCGAATGCGCCCGGCGGCGGTCGCAGCGATGTTCCGCTACGCAGAGGCGAAGCGGCCTTCCGCAAGAATTCACTCGCATTCTTCGCGCAATCGAAAACGGCCGCTTCGCGCAATCACGGCTTCACCATCGACGACCTCGCCGAGGCCAAGCCCGGCCCCATCGTCGCCCCGGTGGCGGTCCACATCGGCCCGATGCGGGCGCGCTGGATCGCCGACGGGGCCGGAACCCAGCACCTGTTCCTACTGCGGATGGTCAAGCTCGGCGCGCGGGTGGTCTATCAGGGCGTCGCCGTCGATTGGTCGAGACTGCGGGCGTCGCTGAAGTCGGAACTCGGCGATATCTTCCCCGACGCCGAGCTTCACCCGATCGCTGCCGATGCGGACGCAGCGTACGAACGCACCATGACGGCCCTGCCTGTGCGCCTCGATCCCGGCACCGACTTCGCCCCCGATCTCAACGCGTGGTCGCCGTTGCGTTCTGGCCTCGTCATCGCTTGGGCCGCGGCGATTCTCGCGATAGCGGCGGTCGCCTTCGGCGGTCGGGCCATCATGGCGATGTCCGAGCGGCGCATCCGCTTCGCGTCGGCCGTGACACACGAACTCCGCACGCCCCTGACGGCGATGCAACTCCACCTCGACCTGCTCAACAGCGGCTTGGTGCGCGACGACGACAAGAAAGCCGAGTTCCTCGCCACAATTACATCCGAGGCGCAGCGTTTGAATCAGTTGGTCGAAAACGTCCTCGCCTTCGCCAAACTCGAGAAGCGCTCGGCCCAAGCTCAGGCTCGCTGGGTGCCGACCGAATCGATCCGCCAGACGATCGCGCAGACGTGGACCGAACGGCTGGCATCCGAAGGGTTCGAA
>JBBRUN010000418.1:0-5146 GCA_038247765.1 Gemmatales bacterium
GAGGTCGTAGCGTCGCCCCCAGCCGGTGCGTACGATTTGAAAGTTTCCGCGAAATAACGCCCTGTTCCGGGCGTATTTCATATGTGCTTCATTTCCATTTCTCGTTCGGAGCGTTTCATGGTTCATTCCCGCACCCGGTCGGCGTTCACGCTGATCGAACTCCTGGTGGTGATCGCGATCATCGCGATCCTGATCGGGCTCTTACTGCCCGCCGTGCAAAAGGTTCGCGAGGCGGCCGCGCGCATGAGCTGCAGCAACAACCTCAAGCAAATCAGCATCGCGGTTCACAGCTACCACGACGCCAACAACCGCATCCCGTTCAGTTGGAGCCCGAACAGCTACGGCTACGACGACAACGGCCGTTCTTGGAGCTGGCTGAGCCAAATCCTGCCGTACGTCGAACAACAAAACCTGTACAACGCGGGCCAATTGGGCACCGCGGGCGGGTTGAATGGCGTCCCCCCGGCCGCGCCAGTTCTGACGTTCAACCAAGCCGCCGCAGTCCACGCGACCCAGATCAAGACTTTCCTCTGCCCGAGCGATCCTTCGAATACGGTTGCGCGGACCGATCGCGCCAACGGCAGCACCTCGTTGGGCGCCGGCAACACGAACTATAAAGGCGTTGCCGGCAGCAACTGGGCTTGGGGCACTTTCACCAACCCCGGGCCGACGGGTAACAGCAACGGTTTGGATGTTGGCACCGGGATGTTCTACCGCAGCGACAACAACCGTGCGCTGACCTTGATCGGCGTGACCGACGGCTTGAGCAACACGCTGATGGTCGGCGAAGACCTCGCCGCTTTCAACACGCACTGCGCGTGGGCCCGGGCGAATTACTCCACGGGAACATGCGCCATCCCTCTCAATAACGCCTTGGTCGCGGGTCAACCCGGTTTCAACAACCCGGGTGACTGGCCCAACGTGTACTCGTTCCGCAGCCGGCATACCGGCGGCGGTCAATTCGGGCTCGGCGACGGTTCGGTCCGCTTCGTCCGCGACAGCATCGCCCTTCCACAGTATCGCGCCGCCTCAACCATCGCGGGTGGGGAAATCTCGAACTTGGATTGAGCCCGACTTCCTCCGTCTTCGGCGCCGGCCCCGCAATCTCCGCGGGGCCGGCGTTTTTGGTACGATGCTCCGAAGCCTTCGGAGTTCCCCACGATGCCCCGTATCTGCAACTCGGTTCGATCCCGGTGAAGGCGCAGGCCGAAATCGCCACGAAGAGTAGAGCGAAGCGTGTCATGTGCCGATCCCCCGATTATCGAGTGCGGGGCTATAACCGGGAATCCGGGGCGGGTCAACGGGCAGTTAGTACCTGGGTGCGCCAACGGATTCTGGCGGAGGATGTCCGGTTTAGCTTTCAGCTTTCAGTCATTCTGCACACCCCCCTCGCTGAAAGCTCCGAAAGCTCCGAAAGCGAAACTGAATTCTGGGTATTCCTAATTTGGCAACGACTTCGCATCCGCCAGCGGGTCATTTGGACTGCTAATAGAATCCGTTGACGCGCCCCGGTGGGACAATTCGAAGAAAATCTGTCCGCCCCCGGCGGGTTTGCGACCCATCCCGTTACTCAGTCCACTTCGGAGGCGCCGATTGAAGGATTGCGATGCGAGCATGGGAAATCGGGATCATCGGCGGCGGGCCCGGCGGGTTGATGACGGCGTACACCATCCAAAAATGGGCCAATGATCCGTTCCGGATCACACTGTTCGAGGCGTCGGATCGGTTGGGCGGTAAGATTCTGACTCGCAAATTCGACTCGGTACCGGCCCACTACGAAGCCGGTGCTGCGGAGATTTACGATTATTCGCACATGGGCGAAGACCCGCTCAAGGAATTGATTGCCGAACTGGGTCTGCCGATCACTCGGATGGAGGGATCCTCGGCGGTGGTCGGTGATCGCCCGCTCGCCAATCTCGACGATATGCAAGATCGCTACGGCCCGGACGCGGTGAAAGCCTTCACCGAATTCAACCGCCGGGCCAAAGATCGCATCACCCCGCAAGAATTTTACTGCCCCGATCCCGAGGCCGTCGGCGATCCGTTGATCCGCCGGGGGTTCGACGTTGACCTGAATGCGATTCCCGTTCCGGAAGTGCGGTCGTACGTGGAGCAATTCATCCACAGCGATCTCGCGACCGAACCCGAGAAAACGAGCCTCGCCTACGGCCTCCAGAACTACTTGATGAACGATCACGCCTACATGAGCTTGTACGGCATCGCCGGTGGGAATGAAGCGTTGCCTCGGGAGTTGGCGGAGAGATTGAACGCCGAAATTCGACTCCGGCATCGCGTCGCATCGATCGAGAAAACGGGTGACGGCCGAATGGCCGTGACGACGGAGTGCCGCGGGTCGCGCAGCGTGTCCACATTTGATGCCGTGGTCGTCGCCTTGCCGAACGCGGCTATGCGAAACGTCGTCTTCCGCGGGAACCGCCTCGCCTCCGCGATGGCGGAACACCGCGCCGAATACGATCACCCCGCACACTATTTGCGGGTGACCATCGCGTTCCGGAAGAAATTCTGGCATGGCAAGTTGAACGAGTCGTATTGCATGCTCGACCAATTCGGTGGTTGCTGCTTGTACGACGAATCGAGCCGTAATCCCGGCGGCGAGTACCCCGTACTCGGCTGGTTGATCGCCGGGGAGGCGGCCGAAGCGCTGGCTGGGCTCAGCGATGAGCAACTGATCGAGAAAGCTCTCGATTCGCTCCCCTCCTACTTTTCGCACGGTCGAGAGTGGATCGTGGAAGGTCGGGTTCACCGCTGGCTCGATGCGGTGAATGCGATCCCGGGCGGATTGCAGGCGCGCACGCTCGATTGGCGCCATCGCCCGGAACCGGTGGATCACCCGAACCTGTTCGTCGTTGGCGACTATCTCTTCGACTCAACGCTGAATGGTGTTCTCGATTCGGCCACGTACGTCGCGATGTGGCTCATCTCGCTTTTGGCCGAAGCACCGAAGGAAACGCATGATCGCCTCGCCACTCTCGGTACCCCCCGTGCGATTGCCGACAAATACAGACCTACCCCCGTCTTGGCCCACCGATAGCGTCCTGCATCGGCTCATCTACCGTGCCGAAGTCGGAGGGAGCGGCAGGCTGCTCGCTGAGTTGCCCTTCCCGTTGAACCGCCGCGCCATCGCCTTGCCGAACGGAGACGCGACGCCCGCCGAGTTGGAACTCCTCTCCGTTCCGTTCGATAATCCCGACGATGCCGAGTTGATCGCGCGGGTGCGGGAATGGATCGCCGTCGGGGCATCCGCCCCGCAAATGATCACGTTCCAAGGCGCCCAGCTATTTTGGGGCGCGGGCCGTGCGGCCGTGATCGCCCCACAATCGCGTTTGACCGCCCTCGAGGTTCTTTTGGCCGAATTGGCATATTTCGAATTGGAGATCGGCGCAATCGAGAAGTCCCTCGGCGGGTTTTGGCCCGACCTCGAAGCCGATGCCGGCCCGGCTTTCGAACTCGACGAACGCACCCATCGCAATCGGAAGAAGCTCGGAGAACGATTTCGCCAGCTCTTGGGCCTGCGGACGCGGTTGACGCGCATTCTCCCGTTCGTTCAGACCCCGCACGTCTACCCGCCGACGCTGGCGAGCCAAGTCAGCGAGCGCCTCCGCGAACGCCTGCGTATGGAGCACCGCATCGAGATTCTTCAACAACAACTCGATGTGTTCGAGAGGATTTACGACGCCTGCGGCACTCGCGTCAGCGAATTCACCGCGAGCAAGAAAGGCCACCTACTGGAAATGATCATCATCGTCATGCTGGCCGCACAAACCATGCTCGTGCTATTCGAAGTCCTGACTATCGCGAGGAATTGACCATGCGTTACGCGTCGATCGACGTGCTGCGAACGGTCGCGATCGCGTTGATGATTTTGGTGCACTTCTTGGAGAATCTCTCGGGAGTCACTTGGGCACCGGCGGGGTTGGGTGCTCCGCTATTCGCCTTCTTGTCCGGGCTCAACATCCGAATTTGGACGCTTTCCTTAGAAGCCAAAGGGATCACGGATGAGGCCATCCGGCGGATCGCGGTGCGCCGCGGGTTGTTTCTTTTCGTGCTCGGCATCGCCTTCAACGTCTTGGTTTGGCTCCCGTCGGACACCTTCAATTGGGACGTGCTCACGATGATCGGCACGGCCATGGTCGCACTGGCCTTCCTGCGCGGTTTGCCGTCGGGATTCTTGGCGTTCGTCTGCGCCGTGGTCTTCGTCCTCAGCCCATTTCTGCGCATCCAAGCCGACTACGCGTCGCATTGGACCAACGGCTATTTCGAGTCCGAGACCACACTGCCGGATGTGCTCATCGGCTATCTGTCCACCGGTTACTTCCCGCTCTTTCCCTGGATCATCTTTCCCATCGTCGGCTACATCGCGGGTTCTTACCTGTTCCACCGACCCACCGATGGCGAGGCGACCCCGCGCTCGGTTCGACCCCTCGTGAACTACGGCGTATGTTTCCTCGCGATCAGCGTGTTTCTGTGCTTGATTCGGGACGCCTTGCCAGATCCGATCCCAACGAAACTGGTTATGGGTTGGACGATGTTCCCGGCATCTCCGGAGTATGTAGCGGGCGTCCTCGGAATCGCTTTGGTCTCGTTCGGCATTCTGCACGTCGGCATCGACCGCCGGGATTGCCTCCGCCGAGTTCCGGCCATTCTGAACATCTCGCGGACGATGAGCCAGTACTCGCTCACGGTCTACCTCCTGCACCACATCCTCCATCTCTGGCCGCTGTGGATCTACGGCGCCCTCTTCGGTACCGAGGCGACCGAGTTCTGGCACTCGGCCATGCCCGTCGCGGTTTCCGGTCCGCTCGCGTTAGGTTGCTTCGTCGCTTGTTTTCTCGTGTTCCGTCTGATGCGCCGCAGGGAATGGCCGAGCGTCGAAAGCCTGATGCGCTGGCTCTGCGATTAATCGACCGACCTCAAATCCGTGCCGTTGTGCGCGGATAACATGCTTACATAGTAACAGAGCTTTACGAACAGGCCACTTTTCGGATAGTTTGTAGCCACCACTATCAATACGCCCGCGCAAACACGACCCGCCGGGCCGATGGTTGGCCCGTGAACAGGCACGTCCCCGGTTCTACCGGGCCGTCGAATGGCAGGCAGCGGATCGTCGCTTTGTACTTCTTCTGCA
>JBBRUN010000419.1:0-5146 GCA_038247765.1 Gemmatales bacterium
ATATTCCCGAAGCGCACGCCGTCGCAGCGGTTCAGCAATTGTTCCAATTCCCCGATGCGGGCTCGGGGCACTTCCGCGATTCGCAACGCCGTCGCCACTTCGGATGGCGCCTGGGCCGACGCCGGTAGGTGCCAGCGATCCCGCAAGTAACGCAGCAGGATTTTCGAAACCAGTTCCGGCGAACGCTCGGCGCGGCCGAGCGCATCGAGAGCCGCCCGGACCGACTTGGCACGGCGGATGCGAGCGAGCTTCGCTCCGTCCGGGTTATTCCGGCGCCACAGCGCAATCCACGCCGTCGGAACGATGGCGCCACAGGCGAGCAGGCCCCACCACAATCCAGCCGACGGTGAGGCCCGTGAAGCAGGCGGATCGGGCGGCTCGTCGAAGAAACGGGCCGGGGCTTCGAGGGGGATGCGAATGCTCGGCCCGGAGACTGCGACCGCCTCATCGACGACGAGCGTGGGGTTTTCGACGAAGGCGGTTTGGAAGCGCCGACCGTCGGGCAAGCGCGGCTGGTAGAAACGGTACTTCGGTACAGGCAATTCGAACCGACCCGGGTTGCGCGGCTTCAATCGGTAGCGGAATTCGCCCGGGCTTTTCGCCGGTTCATCCCGGATCGCGCCGAACAATTCTTTCCACTCCGGCCGTTCCGCGAGATTGGGCCGCAGCAATTCGCCGGGGTTCGCGGCGTTCGTAACCGTCAGTGTCAACGCGATGTCACCGCCGAGCGCGACGCGGTCGGAATCGAGTGACCACGCCGCCGTCACACCGGGGCCGGGCCCGGCGATGGCCCCGTAAAAATCGGCTTGCGTGCGATCCACCGGCGACAACTGCTCGAGCGATGTCGGCGGCTCGGCCCGCGCCGAACCGCAGAACGCGACCAGCGCCAGCAGCAGTTCACCAGTCCTTGACATGGGGCTGCTCCGGCGGGGCGGTACCGTCGATCCGTTCGCGCCGATCCTTGGCCAAGCGCGCCCCGAGCCGCTTCAAATACTCGCGGGCTTCGGCTTCGTCCTGCGGTCGCCAGCCGTTCCATTCGCCGGTCACGGGTAGGTTGCCCTGGCCGCCGGTCGTCTTCTTGGTGCCGGTGGCGCCCTCCGCCTTCGGCTTCCCCGTCACCGGATCGATGTCCCCCGGCTTCGGGTTGCCGGTCTGGTTCGCGCCCGGTTGCTCCGGTGCCTTCGCTTCGGTGGTCTTCGGTTTGTCTGGCTTCGGCGTCTCCGGTGTCTCACCCGGAGGTCGTTCATTCGGCAGCGGCTTCTCGTTCGATTTCGCCCGGGCTTCGAGCCAGAGCAACTTCGCCAATTCGAGGTTGTGCCCTGCGTCGCGCTCCAAGTCCGACTCCGGCGTTGCGATCGCCGCGCAGCGGTTGAAGTTCTCGACGGCCGCGCGGAATTGGTTCAGCCCGCCAAGGCGAATCTGGCAGACGCCGCGATTGAAATAGGCCTTCGCCCGGCGGTCGACCGGGGCCTCGCGGTCGTCGAGGGCGCGTTGAAATTGAAGCTCGGCTTCGCGGAATTCGCCCCTTCGAAAATGGATCGCCCCGAGGTTGAAAGCGATCAACCCCGGATCGCGGCTGCGCTCTTCGGCCGAGGAGTACAGTTGAGAAGCGGCATCGTTATCGCCGCGGAGCCAAGCGTCTTGGGCCGCGCGCAGGTTCGATTCACCGTTGCTTGAGGCCGGCGGATTCGCGGCCAGCGCCGCGATCAACATCAGTGGGGAATACCGGAGAAGTTTCACGTTGATGCTCCGGCATGCCGACAAGTTTTCAACTTGTCGGCGGGGGATTCTCAGCATGTGCCTTAGAACTGCGTGGCGTCGAGTTTTCTTGTCGACAAGTTGGAAACTTGTCGCCACGCCAGAAGGATGCTTGGAACTTTTTACGCAGAAGATGCCGCGCTTCGGCTCCGACGGTCTGCTTTCGATCTACCCGCGCAGGTCAAACACCGAGGCTTCGAGCGTCTCGACGCGCCGGGCGAGTTCTTCGGTTATCATGGTTTGTTCTCCCCTCTTATCTTACTCCATCGCCGCGCGGGCCGGCTTGGCAACACATGTGCGACTCCCCACCTTCACATTGTTCTTCCCAAATCTCGTGAGTCAAGATCGCCGCAATCTCACCCCTTCGCCAATTCCTCATCCACCAACCTGCGCACCACGTCATTCGGCACCCCTTTGTTCGCCTTCATCGCGGCGCCGACGATCGCCATCTTCGCGGCATCCTTCCCGGCTTTGTAGTCCGCGACCGCACGCGGGTTCTTGCCGATGGCTTCGACCACCGCGGCGCGGAGGGTGACCTCGTCGAAGGTCGCCGGTTTGATGCCGGTCGTCTCCATCGCGGTGTCGAGCGTCGTTTCATTCTCCAGCATGTGCTTGAACAGATCGACGCGGTCCTGCTTGTTCAGCTGCGCGGTCCGCTTGATGAAGTCGGCGTACGCCGTGGCATTCACGGAGAACTGGTCGATCTCTTCGTTGCGCTCGGTCAGGGCCGGGTAGATTAAATCGCTGATGCGGTTCGCCGCGGCTTTGCTATCGCCGATGGCCGTGGCCACGTCCTCGAAGTACTTCACCATCGCCCGGCCCTTCGCCGTCAAGACGCCGGCGTCGTATTGGCTGAGGCCGTGCTGAGTTTCCAAGCGCTTGCGCTGGGCCTGCGGAAGTTCGCCCATCTCGAGCTTCACGCGGTCGATTTGCGCGGCACTCACCACCACCGGCACCAAGTCGGGCTCCGGGAAGTAGCGGTAATCGGCCGCCTCTTCCTTGTGGCGCTGCACTTCGGTTTTGCCGCGGGCGTCGTCCCAACCGGCGGTCGTCTTCAGCAACTTGCCGATGCGGTAGCCGACGGGATCTTTCTGGAAGGTCTCGTATTGGCGGGTCGCTTCATACGTGATCGCCCGGCCGATGCTGCGGAAGCTGTTGAGGTTCTTGATCTCGACCAGCGGCGTCGCGGCGTAGCCCTTCGGCTCGCCCGCCATCGGCACGTGGATGTTCACGTTGGCGTCGCAGCGCAGGCTCCCCTCCTGCATTTCGCAATCGCTGATGCCGAGCTCTTTCAACATCAACCGGAGCTCGTCGAGATAGGCCAGTGCCTCCTCGGGGGAGTTCATGTCCGGGTGCGAGACGATTTCGAGCAGCGGCGTCCCGGTGCGGTTCAAATCGACGCGGGTATCGCCACCGCGGCCGGACTCGTCGTGGATGTTCTTGCCGGCATCTTCTTCCAAGTGGGCGCGGATGATACCGATGCGCTTCGGCGTGTGCCCTTTCTTCGGGTCGGGGTGGATGTTGATGTCCAAGTGCCCGTCGTGGCTGAAGGGGAGGTCGTACTGACTGATCTGGAAGTTCTTCGGCAGATCGGGGTAGTAGTAGTTCTTGCGGTCCCACTTCGTGAAGCCCGGTGGCAGACCCGGGTGGCTGGCGATCTGGCAGTTGAGCGCCAGCGCCGCTTTCAAGCTCAAGTCGAAGGCGAGGCGGTTCATCACCGGCAGTGCCCCGGGCAACCCGAGGCAAACGGGGCAGGTCGCGGTGTTCGGCGCTTGGCCGAACTTGTTCAGGCAGCCGCAGAAGAGCTTGGTCTTGGTGAGCAGTTGGACGTGGACTTCGAGCCCCACGACGATTTTGAACGGCGACTCGGCCATGGGAACCCGGCTCCGGAGAACGGTGATTCGACGGGGGAATTGTAGTGCGCTCGACTATTCACTCTCGTTTTGCAAGACCTGTCGGCGGAGATCGATCCCCGTTGACGCGTTCATGGCGACCTTCGCTTTGAATTGCGAACTCATGAATGGCCACCTCGGTCTCCCACGAACACACCGCTCATCCGATTTTCGATTGGGCAACTGCCCCGCATGTCGCCGTCGTGTATACTTCCAAATTCAGACTCCCCCGACGATTCCGCCATGCTGACGCCGACCGGACAAGCCTTGGAACTGCTGCGACGGGGGCAGACCTACGCCCGCCGGGACGAATACGCCCGCGCCGTGGAGGCCTTCACGGGGGCCATCGACCTCACGCCGGACGATGCGGGGTTGTACTTCGCCCGGGGGAATGCCCACGTCGCCCTGTCGCAGTTGCCGTTGGCCCTCGAAGATTTCACCCGGGCCATCGAACGCGCCCCGAAGCTGTCGGACGCGTGGCACAACCGTGCGACGACGCACGCCGAGCGCGGGGAATTCGTCGAGGCCGTGTTCGATTACACCGAGGCCATCGGGCTGTCGCCGTACGACCACGATCCGCTGGTCGGCCGGGGCGTCGCCCTGATGAAGCTGGCGAAACTCGACGACGCCCGCGCCGATTTCGACGCGGCGGTCGAGCTGGCCCCCACTTCGGGCCGGGCTCTGTTTCAACGGGGGCACTGCCGGGCGGCGCAGGGGAACCACGAAGCGGCCATCGTTGATTTCGCGCTGGCGCTCGAGATCAATCCGCGGCAATCGCGGGTTTATGTGGCGCGGGCGCTAGCTCACGAGGCCCTCGGGGCGCGCGGGGCGGCGCTGCTCGACCTCACCACGGCCCTGCGGGTGAATCCGAAACTGATCGAAGCCTACCCGCATCGGGCCCGGTTGCACTTCGAGATGCAGAAGTGGCAAAACGCCCACGACGACTATTCCGCCGTGCTCCGCACCGCTCCGAAGAATGATGTCGCACGGAATCACCGGGCCATCGCCTCGGCCGAACTCGGGCTTTTCCCGGAGGCCGTGGCCGACCTCACCGCTGTGATCGCGGCCGCGCCGGACGATCCTGAAGGGTACTTCAACCGGGGCCAAGTCCATGTCCGCCAGAAGGCTTGGGAACGGGCCATCGCCGATTTCAACCGGGTGATCGCGCTCGCCCCGGACGATGCCGCGGCGTACTTGCAGCGCGGTCACGCCTCGGTGGCGATGCTCGATGTCGAGAATGGCATCGCCGATTTCACTCGCGTCATCGCGCTGGAACCGAACGCGGCACGGGGTTACTACAACCGGGCGACGGCCCTCTTGAAAGCGGGGCGTGCTGCCGAGGCCCGAACCGACGCAGCGCGGGCGGCGGAGTTCGAGCCCGGTCGGGTGGCCGTGAGATTTCTGCAAGGCCAGATCGATTACGAACTCGGCGACCCGGCGAGCGCCATCGCCCATTTCAACCGGACGCTCGAACTCGAGCCGGATCACCGACCCGC
>JBBRUN010000420.1:0-5134 GCA_038247765.1 Gemmatales bacterium
CAAATCGTGGACGGGGACCGTCGGCAGATTCAATTGGAGCGACTTCCACGTCTTGCCGGCGTCGGCGCTGAATTGAATCCCGCGCTCGGTGCCGAGGTAGAGCTGCCCCTTCTTCTTCGGGTCCTCGCGGACGACTTTGCAGTGCGTCCCGGCGTCGAGGCCGGCGGTAATGCGAACCCACGTTTTGCCGGTGTCGGTCGTCTTCCAAACGAGCGGACGGTAGTCGTCCATGCGGTGGTTATCCACGACGAGGAAGGCGGTCGCCGCGTCGTGCGGGCTCGGTTCGATGCAGGTGACGGTGCCCCAATCGGGGAGATCGGGGATGTTCGCCGTGAGGTCCTTCCACGTCTTGCCGCCGTCGAGGGTCAGGTGCACTTTGCCGTCGTCGGTACCGGCCCACATTTGCCCGGCCTTCTTGGGCGACTCGCTCAGGGCGAAGATGGTGCAGTAGGTTTCGGCGCCGGTGTTGTCACCGGTGATCGGCCCGCCACTCCACTGCTGCTTCTGTTTGTCGTTGCGGGTGAGGTCGGGCGACACCGGCGTCCACGTCGCACCGGCGTCGATCGTTTTGAACAGCACATTGCCCGCGTGGTAGACCGCGCCGTCGTGGATCGAGACGAGAATCGGCGCCGTCCACTGGAAGCGGTACTTGTGCTTCGCGGGGTCGATGCCGGAGGGGTTCCATTGGTTGACGGTGATGTTGCGGGCTTGGCGAGTGCGGTGGTCGTAGCGCGTCATGATGCCGCCGTATTCCCCGGCGTACACGATGTTCGGATCCTTCGGATCGCTCACCGCGTGGCCCGCTTCGCCCCCGCCGATGCCGTGCCAGTCGCCGAGGCCGATGCTTCCCTTCAAGCTGTGGCTCGGGCCGCTAGCGCTACCGAGATCCTGCATGCACCCCATGATTCGGTACGGGACGGAGTTGTCCGCGTGGACGTGGTAAAACTGCGTGATCGGCAGCGGCGGGGCGGTCCACGTCTTGCCACCGTCGGTGCTGAGGTCGACGCCGCCGTCGTTGGCGTTGATCATGCGGTCGGGATTTTTGGGGTCGATCCAGAGGTCGTGGTGGTCGCCGTGGTGGAAACCTTTGACCGACTTGAAGCTCTTGCCGCCGTCGATGGACTTGAGCATCGGCACTTGCGGGGCGTACAGAACATCGGGGTTGGTGGGGTGCACGGTGAGCGTGGAATAGTACCAAGCGCGCTGGCGGAGATCGCGAGAGTCGCTGGCCAAACTCCACGTTTCGCCACCGTCGTCGGAGCGGAACAACCCGCCTTTGTCCGCTTCGATGATCGCGTAGATTCGCTGGCTGTCGGTCGGCGCCACCGCGACGCCGACCCTACCCCAGATACCCGCGGGCAGGCCATTCTTGAAGTCGGGATCGTTCGGTTTCTTCTTCGGCGTCTTCAAGCTCGTCCAGGTGTCGCCGCCATCGCGGGAGACGAAGAGATCGCTACCGGGACCGCCGCTGGTGTGTTCCCACGGCCGGCGGCGCGTCTGCCAAAAACCGGCGAAGACGACACGCGGATTGTTGGGGTCGATGCAGACATCCGACGCACCGGTATCGTCGTTCACGGAACAGACCTTCACCCAAGTCTTGCCGCCGTCCTTGGTCCGGTAAATCCCACGCTCGGCGTTCGGCCCGAACGCGTGCCCGAGCACCGCGGCGTAGCAGACATCCGCGTTCTTCGGATCGATGGCGATGGTGCCGATTTGGCCGACCTGCTGCCACACGTGCTTCCACGTCTTCCCGGCGTCGGTCGATTTGAAGATCCCGGCACCCGGCGAGACGTTGCCGCGGATGTTGGCTTCGCCGCTGCCGACATAGATAACGTTCGGATCGCTGTTGGCGACCGCGATGCTGCCGATGGAACTGGTCGGTTGGTCGTCGAAGATTGGTTTCCACTTCAATCCGCCGTCGGTCGATTTCCAAACGCCCCCGGACGCCGTGGCCGCATAGTAGGTGAGGGGATCGCCAGGGATTCCGCAAGCGCGGCTGACTCGCCCGCCGGCGAAGGGACCGACGTTGCGGTAAGCGAGTGCCGCAAATTCGGGCGGGCCGTGTGGCTCGTCCGCGCTGGCGAGGAAAACGGGAGTGAGCAGCAGAAGGGAAGCGAGGAGTAAGCGCATGGTGAACTCGCGGAATGAAGCCGGAGAATCGGCAGACTTCGCCCATCTTAAAGCGGCTTGTGCGAGTGGGTAGGCGTGGCGGAGTGGAAGATGGGAAGTGGTTGGATGGCGTGTCGTTAAGACCTCACCCTTCGTCCCCCTACACTAACCTCATGCTCTCCACGGCCCGCAAACTGCTCGAACTCATCCGATTCAGCCACACGATCTTCGCGCTGCCGTTCGCGCTGATGGCTGCGGCGCTCGCTTGGAACACCGAACCCTTCCGCTGGCTGGACCTCCTCGGCATTCTCCTCGGCATGGTGCTCGCCCGCTCGGCGGCGATGGCGTTCAACCGGCTCGTCGATCGCCGCATCGACGCCGGCAACGCCCGCACCGCGAAGCGGCACCTCCCCGCCGGGACGCTGAGCGTGCCGCTCGTGCTGGGGTTCACGCTGGTCACCTCGCTCGGCTTCCTCGCTTCCACGCTGCTATTCACGCTTCGGGAGCCGGCGAACTTCTGGCCATTGATCCTCGGTGTCCCCGTGTTGCTGTTCTTGCTCGGGTATTCGCTGGCAAAGCGCTTCACCAGCCTGGCGCACTTCTGGCTCGGGGCCGCGCTGATGCTGGCACCACTGGCTGCGTGGATCGCCATCCGAGGATTGGTCGATCTCGAGACCCCCGCCGTCATCGGTGCGGTGGTTCTCTTCTGGGTCGCCGGGTTCGACATCCTGTACGCCTGCCAAGACGCCGATTTCGACCGCGCCGCCGGGTTGCACAGTGTCCCCGCCCGTTTCGGAATCCGGCGGAGTTTGCGCATCGCAGCGGTGTGTCACGCCCTGATGTTCACGCTGCTAATGTTGCTCGGGTTCGTCTGCCCGCAACTCGACTGGATCTACTTCGCGGGCCTGGTTCCCATCGGGTTACTCTTGCTCATCGAGCATCGAATGGTGCAGCCAGACGATCTGACGCGCGTGAATCAGGCTTTCTTTCTCGTCAACGGGATCATCGGCTTCGGCCTACTCGCGCTCGTGCTCCTGCAACTCTGGGTGGGGTGAACGATGGCTTTCCTCGACCGATTCGCCGCGGCGAAGACCCTCGACAATCCGCTCGGGTTGCAGATTCTCTTCTTCGCCCCGCCGCCGTTTGACGCCGACGCCCTCCTGACGTTCTTGCGCGCCGAACCGGAGTTGGCGGCGGCCGAGGGCGAATTGATCCGCGTTGCGGACGTGCCCCGTGCGAGCGCGTTCATCGGCGGCGCAGGCCCGCCGGCCTCCGTGCTCGGCTTGTTCTCTTGGGGTACGCACGCGGTGAAGCTCGCCCAGTTCGACGCGCCGATGCCCTACGGCCCGGTCGAAAGCTGCGTCGGCCCGGCATTGTTGCCACCACCGATGAAGGTCGATGCCAAGCAGCACACCGCCCACGTGTTGCTCTTCTACGCCGGCACCCACGCCGATGTCCGCGAGCAGTTCGTGGCACTGTGCGCGGTCGCCGGGGCGCTCGCGCGCTGCGACGGCTCCATCTGCGTGTTGAACGAAGACGCCCGCAGCGCCTGCCCGGCGTTCGACCTGATCCCCGATGCCGGCGAGGACGCGCTGGCCACCTACCGGCAGTTGCCGATCCCCTACTTGCTCGGCGGCTTCACGAAGATGACCGTCGGCGACGCCGGGGTTCTCTGGGCACGCACCTTTGCCAACCACCGCCTCGGTTTGCCCGACCTCGCGATGCGCATGAGCGATCATCAGCAAACCGCGCGGACGTTCCAACTCTTCACCGGCATCGCCGGGTACTTGCTGGAAATGAATGAGACGCTGACCCCCGGCGAAAGTCTCGACCTCGGCGACGGTACTACCTACGCCGTCCGCGAACCGACCGAAGCTGAGGATTTCCTGACCTCGCCCGGTGCGGTGTTAGTATTGGAAGGGTGAGTTTTCCCCGTTCCACCCGAACCCGGCGGCGATACGATACCTCCATATTCGACTTCCTTCCAACGTCCCCGGTCACCGATGATCCGCATCTCGAAGCTCGCCGAGTCCGTCACGCCCAGCGCCACCCTCGCGGCCGGGGCCAAGGCCAAGGCCCTCAAGGCCACGGGTGTGAAGGTCTACGACTTCAGTTTGGGCGAGCCCGACTTCAACACCCCGGCCCACATTTGCGCCGCGGCGAACGAAGCGATGCAGAACGGCCAGACCCACTACACCCCCGCCGGCGGCACGGCCGAACTGAAGACCGCCATCGCCAAGTGGTACGGCCGCACCTACGGCTATGAGTGCAAAGCGGAGAACGTGATCGTCTCGAACGGGGCGAAGCATTCGCTGCACAACGCGCTCGCCGCGACCGTCGGCCCCGGCGACGAAGTCATCATCCCGACGCCTTATTGGGTCAGCTACTCCGACTTGGTCAGCATGACTGGCGCCACGCCGGTACTCGTCGATGCGACGTTCGAGTCGGGGTTCAAAATGTCCCCGGCGCAGTTGAAGGCGGCAATCACTGCGAAAACGCGGGTGCTGATGCTCAACAGCCCGAGCAACCCGACCGGCACGGTCTATACCCGCGCCGAACTCGAAGCGCTCGTCGACATTTATTTGGAACACACCGACGGTTGCATTCTGAGCGACGAGATTTACGAACAGCTCGTCTATAACGACGCCAAGGCGACCTGCGTCGTGACCCTACGGCCGCAGTTAAAGGACCGTTGCATCACGATCAGCGGGGCGAGCAAGAGCTACGCCATGACCGGCTGGCGCATCGGCTGGGCGGTGGCCCCGGTGGCCGTGGTGAAGGCGATGGACACGATCCAGAGCCAAGAGACGAGCTGCCCGAGTAGCGTGAGCCAGTACGCGATGATCACGGCGCTGGAATCCCCCGAGACGCCGCCGGCGGTCGAGGCGATGCGGAAGGAATTCGCGGTGCGCCGCGAGCTGACCATCCGCCTGCTGCAAGCGATCCCCAAGGTGAAGTTGCACGTCCCGGATGGGGCCTTCTACGCCTTCTTCGACATCTCGGCGTACAACCCGGATTCGATCGC
>JBBRUN010000421.1:0-5088 GCA_038247765.1 Gemmatales bacterium
GCTTTCAGCGCCGTCGCCCGTTCCAGGCCCATCTTCAAAACGTTCTTCACCGTGCCCGCGGGCATCGCCCCTTTGCCGTCGTAGATTTCGTTGTAATCGAGCGCCCAGCGTACCGCCTTCTCGTAGATGAGCACATCGGGCAGCAGGTCGTGTTGGCCGATGTCTTTGATAAGGCCTTGCAGTTCGGTCAGGCCCTTCTTCACTTCGTCCTTCACCGCGTCGGGGATGGTGTTGCCCAGCGGCGGCACGGGGCGGACGCCATCGACATTATTGTCGGCAGGGCCATCGGCGCGGGCGGCACCGACGGCCAGCAACGCAGCGACGAAACAAAACGAAAGGCGCATCGTGAACTCCGGGAGGGGAATCGGTGTCCCGGAAACTGTACGCGAAGTGCCGAGCCGGGCCAACGGGGAATATGGGGGTTCTCCCTTCGCCGCGCGTTCGCTAGGTTAGCGGG
The DNA here is from genome assembly GCA_038247765.1 of Gemmatales bacterium. Taxonomy (GTDB): domain Bacteria; phylum Planctomycetota; class Planctomycetia; order Gemmatales; family Gemmataceae; genus JALHQU01. The sequence continues at coordinate 458 of JBBRUN010000421.1, forward strand.
TACCAACGGAATTGAATCCAGACCTTTCGGGAGGATGGGCGATGGCATCGACGAAGCTGATCGACGTGCGGCGGGGCATGGTGCTGAACATGAACGGGCAGCTGTTGTACTGCCTCGAGCGCGACCTCAACACGCCGGGGAACTGGCGGGCCATCCTGTATTTGAAACTCAAGAACCTCAAGACCGGTTCCATCACCGACGAGCGCGTCCACCCGGACGACAAAGTCGACGTGGTCTACCTCGACACCCGGCCATGCACCTACTCTTATAAAGACGGTGATGACTTCGTGTTCATGGATGCGGAGACGTTCGAGCAGGTGACGCTCAACGAGGGCATGGTCGGCAAACAGATGCCCTATCTCCGCGAAAACGACGCGGTCACGATCACGTTCTACGACGGCAAGGCGCTCGGGATGGACCTACCGCAGACCGTGACACTCCGGGTGACCGAGACCGAACCGGGCATCAAAGGCGCCACGGCCGCGGCGCAGCAGAAGTCGGCGACGTTGGAAACGGGCCTCAAAGTGATGGTGCCGTCGTTCATCGCCGAGGGGGAGATGATCGTCCTCCAAACGGAAGACGGCAAATATTTGAAGCGGCACAAAGAGTGATCCGCTCCGGGCCAGGTACCGTTCGATGCTCCGCATAACACTGCTTGTGACGGGTTTTTTCGCGGCGTCCGGCGCGTGGGCCGCGCCGTTACCGGAGCCGATCAGTTACGCCAAACCCTGCCCCGGCGGTGAATTCGTCCTCGTCGTCTTCGGCTCGAAAGAGGCCGAGGCCCGATTGAAGGCCGGTGACAATAAGAAGCACGCCGAGGGAGTCCGCGCCAAGTATCCCGTGCCGGGGATGTACCGGGCGGGCGACGGGGCGGAATTGGTCTATCCGTTGGACGGGGAATTCCGAGCCTTCCTCGCCATCGGTGTCGCGTCGGAATTCTCCCCGCGCCGCTATGTGCCGGACGAAAATGTTTACCTCACCGCCGACGGCCGAACGGTCATCCGCATCGAAGGCAGTTGGTGGAAAACGAAAGCCTACACCGGCGGCACCCGGCTGGCCCCGGAAGTGGAACAGAATCAGTTCGAGTCGCCGGCCGTGAGTATCTACCGCGACGGCATTCTGCTGAAACGCCATCCGCTGAAGTCGCTCATCGACGACCCGCTGTTACTCCCGCACACGCCGGAGCACGTCCTTTGGGTCGGCGGATCGGTCTTGCGGGAAGACGCCGGGCAGTTCGTACTGTTCACTCAAGACACGAACAAAATCACCTTCGATTATCGCACCGGCGAAATCGCCGGCACCGAGAAGACGGGATACGGTAGCCGGTTCGGCCAGAAGCTGATCCTCGTGACGCTCGGGCTGACGCTACTGTTGCTAATCGCTTGGGCGCTGTACGCCTTCCGGAGCTTGCGCGGCAGCCGCGCCGGCGGGCTCGCGGCGCATTCGGCTTCACCGATTCCGGGCCGTCCTTTAATTTGACTCGCACGCGCCCGTAGCTCAACTGGATAGAGCAGCCGCCTTCTAAGCGGCAGGTTGTGAGTTCGAGCCTCACCGGGCGTACTGATGTCTGAGAATGTCGTGGACCCCTTTCAAGTCGTTCTCGTCGCCGGCCATCATCGCGACGGCACGGAATTCGAGGCCGTTCGCCAAGTGGGCCATGCTGGCGGTGAACGTGTCGGAGATGCGGAAGTCCGGAATGCGTCCGATGCTGGCGCATCGGGCTAACGGGAATTGGCGAACGGGTATTCGTTAGCCCGATGCGCCAGCATCGGACGCATTCCAATCTTGACCTTCACAGACATATCGAACGACGCGCTCCAGGTGCTCATCCTCATCGATATACACATCCCAGCCGCCGTCCGACCACCAGTGCTCGCGATTGCGCATCTTCTCTTTCAAGCGCCGGGTGCCCCAATATTTGAATTGTTCGCGGGGCCGCTCCAGCGGCGCGCCCGCGGCCGTCACCACCACGTGCACGTGATTGCTGCGGCAGCTGACCGCATGGACTTGCCAGCCCCGGATCCGGCCGTGTTCCGCGATCACGTCTTCCACGGTCCGGCGCTGGAGCTCATCGAGTAGGACCGCGGTCTCGGTCATCCGATACTGCGCCTCTTTCACAATTTCTAAGTCGGGCGATTGCCAAATGCCACCGCGGCTGTGCCACCCGCGTCCGTCGCCGGGCAGCCAGGTCCCGTAAGTCGTCCAAGTGGAGAAATACGCGATCGCCATGGGTTGGTTTCCTGACCCGCATCTGCCACCGTTGGATCCGGACCGATGCTGGCACTCCGCTCTCTTCACTCGGCCGGTTCAGGCTCGCGGATTTTGAACATCACCACGATGTTCCCGCGGCCGACGTAATCGACGGAAGTCATGAAATTGCGGATGATGAGCAGGCCGCGCCCGCAGGGGCGTTCGATATTCTCTTCGGCGGTGGGGTCGGGCACTTCGGCGGGACTGAAACCGACCCCTTCGTCTTCGATGCGGATCGAGAATTGATCGTCGGTGACGGCGTAGGCCACGCGGACGATTTTCTCCGGCTCCATCTGATTGCCGTGCTTGATCGCGTTGACGAGGGCCTCTTCGACGGCGAGTTTGATGGCGAACACGTCCGAATCGCCGAAGCGGTTGGATTGGAGGGCCTCTTCGATTTCGGTTTGCACCCGGTGGACCTCGGCGAGGTCGCTCGGGAGCATGAAATCGCGGCTGACGTGGCGGTCGCTCATGGCGGGGTGCCGGGGGGCTGGGCGGGCGGCCCGGTTCCGTCAGAACGAGTTCAAGCCGGTCTGTTCGTCTTTCACGATCTTCAACATCTTGTCGAGCTTGGTGAGAACGAACACGGTCATGATATCTTTGGCGATGGCGCACATCACCATCTTGCCGCCGACTTGCGACATCCGCTGGTGCAGTCGGATGAGCTTGCCGAGCGCCGCGGACGACATGAATTCCACGTTCGAGAAGTTCAGCAAGAGTTTGCGGCGGCCGAGTTCATCGACGAGGCGGAACAGGTCGTCGCCGATCATGGCGATGTTCTGTTCATCGAGGATTTTCTTGTCCACGAATTGGACGACGGCGATGTCGCCGATGTCTTCGACGGTGATCCGTTGCCGGCGGGGGGCGTCGCTCATGACCGTTCCTCGTGCTGTCTGGGCGATTGCGGGAAAACCGAATCGTTTCGCAGCGGGTGGTAGAGAAATGTTGACGGATCGCGGGCAAGTGTCAAGGGCGCCCGCCGCAATTTGTGCAAAGTAGAAGCTCTGCGGTTCGGCGTCCGCTCAGCCCCGCCTTCGGGCGATCCACTTCTCCGCCAATCCGAAGACACCTTCGACGATCACCGCCATTAATGCGGCGGGGATCGCCCCTTCGAGCATCATGGGGATGTCGCCTTTGTCGATGCCGCGGAGGATCGGCCGGCCGTAGCCGCCGGCGCCGATGAACCCGCCGAGCGTCGCTGTGCCGACGTTGATGACGGCGGCGGTTTTGATCCCGGCGAGAATCGTCGGAGCCGCGAGTGGCAGTTCGACGCGCCACAAGATGGCCCAACGCGTGAGCCCGAGGGCGTGGGCCGACTCGCGTAGCGACGGTGCGATGCCGGTCAGGCCCGTGTACGTGTTCCGCACGATGGGCAGCAAACTGTAGAGGAACAGCGCCGCGATGGCGGTAGGCGCCCCGATGCCGCTGCCGAGGAACCATTTGGTCAACGGCATGAGGAACAACAACAGCGCCAACGACGGGATGGTTTGCAGGACACCGGTGGTCGCCAAGACGGCTTGGCCGAGGCGAATCCGGCGCGAGGCGACGATGCCGAGAGGAATCGAGACGAGCAGCGCGGCCAGCAGAGACGGAATCACCAAACGGAGATGCTCGAAGGTCGTGATCGCCAAGCGGTCGGCCAAAGTCTCCTCTTCGGCTGCGGAACCCCTCAGCGACTTCGCCATCAGGAACTCCCCGGCCACCGCGCTCTCTTTGGCTTTGTTCACCTGAACGCGGCTATTCATCTCCTGCATTTCGCGCTCGCTGATATTCCCCTCCAGCTTGCGCATCTGGGCCACCGCACCGGGTGCCCGCGTTTCCAAGTCAGCCCGGTAGAGCCAGACCGCTTCGTAGGCCGGGAAGAAGTGGCGGTCGTCGTCGAGCACCAACAAATCGTGCTGGGCGATCTCGCCGTCGGTGGTGTAAACCTCCGTGACATCCACCGATTTTTCGACCAGGCCCGCGTAGGCGAGCGTGTGGTTCATCCCCTTCACGTCCTTCTGCGGCAGTCCGTACGCGTCCCGCAGCCCCGGCCAGCCGTCTGGGCGGTCGAGGAATTCGTCGATGAATCGGCAGCGCAGATCGGGGTGATTTCGGAGGTCGGAAATCTTGGCGATGCCGCGCGCCGCCGCGACGTCCTTACGCATGCCGAGGGCGTAGTTGTTGCGGAAACCGAAGGGCTTGCTCATGCGGATGCCGTAGACGGAGAGTGCCGCACCGAGGTCGGCCGGGTTGTCTTTCAAAATCTGCCGGGTGATGGTGCCGGTGTATTCGGGGTAGGCGTCGATATCGCCTTGGGTCAAGGCGAGCCAAAGCGTCGGCGTGCTGCCGAGATCTTTCCGCACTGCCTCGACTCCGGCTTGGCGGCTCAGGCTCGCGCC
>JBBRUN010000422.1:0-5087 GCA_038247765.1 Gemmatales bacterium
CCGCCGGGCGGCACGAACGCTTCCCACATGGCGTACTTACCGTCGGTGTCGGCCGCAGTCGCCAAGAAGCGGTAGACGTCGCCGACGACGGCGATCGTGCGGCCTTCGGTCGCGGTGCGCAAGGTGGTCACTCGGCTCATGGTCCCTCTCAATACAGTTCCGGCAGGGCCCGGTTGTCTTCTATCAAGTACATCGGCCGGCCTTGCTTATTCACTGTATGCACATCTGCGCTGAATTATTTCCATTGACCTTCCGCCCGCTGGCGTCGCACCTGACCGGGATATAGGCCGCGACGAGCGATTGACGATCACCGATGGTGGGTGGCCCATGAAGTTTTCGGCGACTATAAGACTGCTGCGGCGGACTTTCACGCGGTATTTGCACATCCGCCGGAGTTATGGTAACTTCCTTTCCACCCACCCCGCACCTTCTCCCCTTCCGGATTACCTCACATGAGCGCGACTCTTTCCCGGCGGCGGCTTTTGCAACTCGGCGGCATCGGCGCTCTCAGCATGGGCCTGCCCGGTACGGTGACGGCCAGCGTCCCCCTCGCGGGCACCGGCGAAAAGCGCGCGAATGGGAAGTCGGTCATCTTCATTCTGCTCTGCGGCGGGCCGAGCCACCTCGACACCTGGGACATGAAGCCGGATGCCCCGGCGGAAATCCGCGGGCCGTACAAACCGATTGCTTCCGCCGTGCCCGGCATGCGCATCAGCGAGCTGCACCCGAAGTTGTCGAAGCTCACGAAAGACTTCTGCTTGATCCGCTCGATGACGCACCCCGGCAACATCAGCAACCACTTCGACGCGATGCACAACAGCCTCAGCGGCCAAGCCGACGCCCCGCAAGATTCGCCCTACCTCGGCTCGATCTTGTCGAAGGTGCGCCCGAGCGAGCGCAGCGTGGCGTCGTACGTCTGGCTGATCAAGTGCATCGGCGATCCGGTGTTCTGCGCGCCGAACATCGGCACCGGCGGTTCGCTCGGCGCCCCGTACGCCCCGCTCTTCGTCGGCACCGCCGAGAACAATCCGTCGATGCCCGGCTTCAAGGCGCCCGATGCTTTGCTGTCGAAGGAAACCCCCGAGCGGATGGCGAGCCGCCGGCAACTGCTCGACGGGTTGAACCCGACCGTCAGCGATAGCAAACAAGACTGGCAGGAGCTCCAGCGAAGGGGCTTCGAATTGTCGAACTCCGACGGGCCGCGGAAAGCGTTCGAAGTCGATCGCGAAGATCCAAAACTCCGCGACCGCTATGGGCGACACCCGCTCGGGCAAAATCTGCTGCTCGCCCGGCGGCTCGTCGAATCGGGTGTCGGCTTCGTGACGGTCAACGGCTGGACGGGCAAGTCGCCGACGGACAAACTCGGCGGCCCGCCCAGCTCGAGTTGGGACATGCACGGTAGCAACATGGGCATGGGGAACGCCTTCGGGGACGGCTCCTACGGTATGGGCTTCTGCCTGCCACGCTTGGACGAAGCCCTCTCGGCGCTGCTCACCGACCTCAAAGATCGCGGCATGTTGGAAAATACCTTGGTCGTTTGCGCCGGCGAATTCGGGCGGACCCCGAAGATCATCCCCGGCGAAAACCCCGGTCGCCAGCACTGGCCATTCTGCTACCCGGCCATCCTCGCCGGCGGCGGCATCAAAGGCGGCATGGTCTACGGCGAGTCCGACAAGATCGGCGCCTACGTGAAGGACAAACCGGTCCGCCCGCAAGACATGAGCGCCACGATATTCCATGCCCTCGGCGTGCCCTACGAAGCGAAAGTGACCAAACAAGGGCTGACGAAACCTCTCAGCACCGGCACTCCGCTGCTGGATATCTTCGAATAAACACCTTCACTCCCTCCGGAGCGTTTCCATGGTTTACCGCCTCGCCTTCGCACTGATCGTCGCCGCGGCCATCGGAGCCCCGACGCCGGCGATCTTCCTGCGGCCCGACCTCGACAAAGTACCGGTGGCCCGGCTGGTCGAAAATCTCGAAAAGCTCGCCAAGGACAAACCGAAGGACCCCGAGATCACGCTGAACTTGGCCCGTACGCACGCCATGGCCTACGCCAAGAAAGTGTCCGAGGTCGAGGTGAACACGCGAACGCCGAACGCCCCGTGGCTCGGCTTCACGCCGACGCGGGTGCCCTTCGGCAAGGTGGAAGCCACCGAGGACAAAGAGAAGCTCAAAGCCGCTCAGGCGAACTTGGAGAAAGCGGCCTCGTGGTACGAAGCGACCTTGAAGATCGACGCCGACAATTCGACCGCCCGCCTCGGTCTCGCTTGGGTCACCGAACAAGCCGGGAAAAAGAACGAGGCCATCAAGCTGTACCGCGGCTTGGTCGAAGACGCCTGGGAGAAACAGAAAGAGAAAGACTTGCAGGTTCTCGGCATCACGGGGGAGACCATCACCACCGAAGCCGGGGGATATTTGATCGCGCTGCTGGATGCCGAAAAAGATAAAGACGAACTCGCATCGCTGAAGGATCGCATCGCCAAGTTGAAGAAGCTGCCGCGCCCGATCACGCCGATCGCGGTGCCCCTCGCCGACGGCCTGACCGCGGCCGATTTGGAAATTCGCAATGCCCGGGTGACGTTCGACGCCGATGGCTCAGGCGAGAAAAAATCGTGGTCGTGGATCAGCCCGAAGGCCGCATGGCTCGTGTACGATCCGAAGGGCAAAGGCGACATCACTTCGGGCCTGCAATTCTTCGGCAGCGTGACATTTCGACTGTTCTGGTCGAACGGGTATGCCGCGCTCGCGGCCCTCGACGACGACCGCGACGGGACACTGAGCGGGAAAGAACTCGCCGGTCTCGCGCTCTGGCACGACGCCAACGGCAACGGCGTTTCGGACGCCGGTGAAGTCCGTCCGCTGTCGGATCGCGGCATCGTTTCGCTGTCGTGCCAATGGCAGGTTCTCAAGGGGCACGCCGACAAAATTGCCTTCAGCCCGATCGGCGTTACCTTCAAGAATGGCAAGACTCGACCGACGTTCGACCTGATTTTGCGGAACGAGAAGCGATGACCACCGAAGAACACACCCGGCGATCCTTCCTGGGCTGCGGCGCGGCGGCGTTGTCGCTCCCTGTTCTCCATGCTGACACGCCGGCTCCCGTGCCGGAGTTGGCCCGCGTCCTCGACAAACTCGAGTCGTACTTCACAACGCCCGCAGACTTCAACGACGTCTCCCGCGGCACCCCGCTGCCGCACAAACTGAGCGCCGAGAAGAAACGCGAAGTCGGCCTGCACCGCGACACCTGGAAGCTCGAAGTCATCGCCGATCCGGACAAACCCGCGACGCTCGGCATGCCGCTATCGAAGAAAGACAACAGCGCCCTCGACTTCGCGGCGCTGCTCGACCTCGGCAAGACGCGCTCGGTCCGCTTCGCCAAAATTATGACCTGCCTAAACATCGGCTGTCCGCTCGGCATGGGCATTTGGGAAGGCGTGCCACTGCGCGACGTCGTCTGGCTGGCCCAGCCGAAGGCCAACCTCCGGCGAATCTTCTACCACGGCTACCACAACGACGACCCGAAACAACTATTCCGCAGCTCGCTCTCGGCCGGGCGGGTACTCGAAGATCCGGACGACCTGCCGCCGGTGATCCTCTGCTACAAGCTCAACGGCGAATGGCTCGACAGCGAGCGCGGCGGCCCGGTGCGCATCGTCGTACCGGAGGGGTACGGCTTCAAGTCCGTGAAGTGGCTGACGACGGTGACGCTCAGTAACTTACCGCACGCCAACGACACGTACGCCGACGGAAACAACGACATCGACAGCCCGCTGAAGACCTTCGCCGCGACGCTCCACGTGCCCGATGCGATCAAGCCCGACGAACAAATTCCGCTGACGGGGTACGCCCAAGTCGGCGTCTCGGGATTGTCGAAGGTGCAGGTGTGGATTCACCCCAATAACAAGCCGTGGCCGGTGGACGATCCGTACTTCGCCAAGGCGCCGTGGGTCGATGCGACGATTCTGCCGCCGCCGAAGCGCTGGGGCGGCAAACTCCCCGGCGACACGATCCCGAAAGACACGCTCGGTTTCGATGCGGATGGCAAGCCGAAGACTTGGCCGATGAAGCTGGCCAAGGCCCATTGGTCAGCGCTGTTGCCGGGTTTGCCGGCCGGGGAATATACCTTGCGCTGCCGGACTGTGGATGCGAAGAAGCAAGCGCAACCGATGCCCCGGCCGTTCAAGAAATCGGGCCGGTGCGACATCGAAGAAATCAAGATCACCGTGAAGGGGTGAAATCAGCCGCATTTTTCAAACGGAAGATAGCCGGAGGTGTTGGAAAGGTTCCACCCCATCCGCAACTACCACATCACCCTGTCGCCAGCGCTTTCCAAATCTCGTTCTTGACTTCGCCGACCGGGATGCTCCGTTGCACTGGCTTGCCATCGGCGCCGATTTCGTCCCGGTAGCGGATCGTGACGATGTCGTTCGCCACGGTTTCGCCATCGATGGTGATGCAAAACGGCGTGCCGATTTCGTCCTGCCGGCGGTAGCGCCGGCCGACGGCGCCCTTGTCGTCATAGAAGACGTTGAAGTGCGCCTTCAACTCGCGGTAGAGCTTCATCGCCTTTTCGGGCATGCCGTCTTTGTTGACGAGCGGGAAGATGGCCGCTTTGAACGGGGCCAAGCGCGGGTGGAAGCGCATCACGATGCGCTCTTCGAGGTTCCCCTTGGCGTCGGCGATTTTGTCTTCGTGGTACGCCTCGCACAGTACCGCGAGGGCGAAGCGGTCGGCCCCGGCGCTCGGCTCGATGACGTGCGGCGTGAACTTGTACTTGGCGATCTCCTCCGCCGTCGGGTTCGACTTCAACCACTCCTTGAACGATCGCGTACTCAGCTTTTGGCTGTCGTTGTTCCAGAGTTCTTCGTCGAAGTACGACATGTCATCGACCTTGCCGCTGTGCTTGGCGTGCGCTTCGAGGTCGAACGATCCCCGGTGCGCGACGCCCTCCAGTTCCTGCGGCTCCTCGCTGAACGGGAACATGTACTCGATGTCGGTGGTGCCGATGGAGTAGTGGGCCAGTTCTTCCTTCCCCTGCTCGCGCGGTACCAAATTCGACGATTGGATGCCGAGGGTGCTGTACC
>JBBRUN010000423.1:0-5082 GCA_038247765.1 Gemmatales bacterium
AGCCGGATCGGGCCTGCTCGTCAATCAGAGTTCGCCAGTGGGCCAGACGGACGGGATCATAACTCGGCATGCGTGGGCCTCCCAAAGGAAACCCACCAGACTAACCCACACAAAAAGACGCCACTTCACCGGACGCTAACGTTCTTTGCCCAAGAAGTCCTGGTGCGAGTAGCCCAACAGGCCCGTCATGAATGGGTTGGCGTCGATAATCGTACCCGACTCGGCGTTGAGGATGAGGATGCCGTCCTTCGCATGTTCAAAGAGCCGCCGATAGCGAATCTCGGAAATCTTCATGGCGTCAACCGCCTGCCTGCGGTCGGTATCATCCTCGATGGCAAGTAGGATCAATTCCGGGTTCGCGCTTTCGGGAGGAAAGATGCTGGCATTGAGAACCATGTGCTTGTGCCCGATCTCCGGGAACGTGTGTTCCACCTCGAAGTCTTCGACGGCGTGGACGTTGCCCACGACGTGGCCGAGAAGCTCGCGAAGTTGGGGAATATTCCACTGGCCGTTGCCCAGGTCGTACAGGAATTGGCCTTCCGTTTCGTTCTTCGAGGCCTGAAATCTCCGGTAGAAGGCGGCGTTGGCCGTACGAACCCGTAACGTGCTGTCGAGAACCACGAAAGGTTCGCGCAGGGTGGCGATGATGCTCTCGGCGTAGGCCAAGGCATCCTGATCCGACATTATGACCGATTCCTCTGGCATCACTACCTCCTGCATGCTTCCGTATCCGGCTCGCGCCGAGGTCGATTCCGACCGCCACGGGGAGCTGTTTTTCGGGACATCTTCGGTAAACGCGGCGGTTTCGCGGGTCGTATGCGGATCCGACGAGCCGTCACGCGGGGATGAAACGCAAAAAGCCGACCGGGAGGGACACGTTTGTTCGTGTTCCTCCCGGTCGGCTTACCCGTCGACCAGCCCCCGCCCGATAGCAGTTGCCGTTCGATCAGTCTTCCTAGTCAATTAGATTCTATCGGTGTTACGCAGTGAGGCCAGGTCGTTCGGGCGGATACGTTTACTTCTTGACTTCCGTCGTTCCGATTCAAGATCGGCCCGCCCTACCGCTTCTTCACCTCGCGGAACTCGGGGGGCGCTGCCAGCGTGAAAAGGAGGACTTCCTCGCCGGTCGCGGTGCTGATGTCGTGGTGCATACTCACCACTTTGACGATGGTGATTTCCTGGATGAGCGTCTCCAGGATCGGCCGCGCCGTCTCAAGAAGTTGTGTCCGGACTTGCTTGAGTAGATCCCGCCCCTTCTCGGGCGGGAGCGACTTTACCAGGAGTTGCTCGGCTTCGGTCAGTGCGCAGAGAATCCGGATCACCAGAAGGTCGCCGATCAGGTGGGCGTGAATGTCCTTAGGCCCTCGGCCCATGTATTTCTGTTTAAATTGCGTGATGCCGTCGCAAATGCCGGCTTCGATTTCCCCTTGCGTTTTCATACTGCCCTCGAACGAGAACCGGGGCGAGGTCGGACGCGACCACGAACGCCTTGAGCGGCATAACGCCGGAGCCATAGAAGAAATGATATTGAAGCGTAGTGCGAATTCGCCGGCTGGGGCCTTGATTCCCGCGGGTACATCGTTAAAATCCATGTTGTAATCCGAAAAGCCGCCCGGAGGCGAATTCGGAACAGACATTCTGGAAGACTAACTAAAGGGGATTCCGCCTCGCGCGGGAGCCTCGTTAGATGAGTAAGCCGGCGTGGGTCAACACTGTAAAGTGTCGGCCCACGCCGGCTTTTTTTTTGCCCTCGGTAATGCCGCGCGGCACCAACCCGCAGGGAGAACGTGATGAACCAGCCCAAGGCCGGCATGGCGGAGCAAATCGCCCAGGCGGCCATCGCCTTCGAGCAGCGGCGGACGGGGAGCCAACTGCCCAAGTCGGCCACGGTGGTTCTGAGCAAGGGCACCCTGGTCATCACGCTGCACGACGCGCTCTCCCCCAACGAGAGGGCCATGGCACTGAGTCCGGGCGGCGCCGCCAAGATTCAGGAGTTTCACCGGCAACTGTTCGCGACCGGTTCCGGGTCGCTCCGCGAAGAGATCAAACGCATCACCGGCATGGAGGTGCGGGAGGCGACGGCGGAACTCGAACCGATGAGCGGCGCCGTCGTCCACGCCTTCACGACCGGCGACGTCGTGCAGGTGTTCTCGCTCGACGGCCGCGTGCCGACGGAAGTTTGGAGCGGCGCCGCCCCCAGCGGTTCACCCTGACGGGTGACCTACGGCTCACCGTCTGGAACGGACGCTGGCTTCGATGGCACTGATCGTCGTGGCACCAAGGGGTAGGGACATGTACATCGACACGCGGTCCAACCTCGAACTCCGCGAAGCCAACCGCTCACTGCGGGAGTTCCTGGCCGTGCTGGGACACGAGCTGTGCAACCCCTTGGCGGCGATCCGCTACTCCATGTGTCTGCTCGAACGGCTGGGAGACGACGCGGCCAGTCGGGAGCGGGTACATAGCGTGGTGGAGCGGCAAACACTCAGCATCACCCGCATGGTCGAAGACTTGAGGGAGGTCGCCCGCATCGGCTACGGGAAGATCCCGTTGCGCAAGGAGACCTTGGACTTGGCGGATGCCATCCACCGCTCGGTCGAGACGGTTCGCTGCCTGATCGAGGATGGCGGCCACCGACTCGAATTGACGCTGCCACCGGAGCCGGTGTGCCTAGATGCGGATCCCGACCAGTTGGAGCAGGTGCTGACGAACTTGTTGACGAACGCGACCAAGTACATGGAGCCGGGCGGCTGCATCTGGCTGACGGCCGGTATCCAGGGCGACGAAATCGTGTTGAGCGTCCGGGACAGCGGAGTCGGCATCGCCTCGGAGATGCTCGCACACGTGTTCGACCCGTTTTGGCAGGCCGAGATCACCCGCGATCGTTCGCGGGGCGGACTGGGCATCGGCCTGGCTTTGGTTCGCGCGGTGGCGGAGTTACACGGCGGGAGTGCGAGCGTCCACAGTGATGGGCTGGGCTGCGGCAGTGAATTCGTGGTGCGCTTGCCCGCCAACGCGGGGCGGGCGAATGCAGAAGGGAATGAGGTCGTCTCCGCGTGACGATCGCTATCGACCGCCTGAACAAGGTGAACTTCCTCGAAGCTCGGAACGGTCGGGTTCGGCTCGGCTTCGGATTGGACGCCGACATCCCGGTGCATCGGCTGGAAGTGTGGAGTTGAATCCACGCCGTCCCGACCGACGCCGACCGAATCACCGGCGGATCACCATCGGCCGGATCACAGACCAACGCGTCGTGGGCCGGCAGGCCCCGTTGCGCGGAACTTCCAGAACGTGTGCCTGCCGAGGAGCATCAAGATGAAGACCGACACGCAGTTGCAGAAGGACATCATGGACGAGATCAAGTGGGTGCCGAGCACCACGGCATCCCAGATCGGGGTGACGGCCAAGGACGGCACGGTCACGACGCCGGCACGGTGACGGTGGCGGCCAACGGCGGCGCGGTGACGCTGACCGGCAGCGTCCGGTCGTGGAACGAGAAGAATCACGCCGGGACGGCCGCATGGAACGCCCCAGGCGTGAACAGCGTCCAGAACAACATCGACATCTCGTACGCCTCTTGAAATCGACGGAGACACCACCCGCTGCCCCGTTCAGATCGAACGGGGCGGCATTCCCGGCGGTCGCACAGCGCGGCTGTCGGTTGATCAGACCTACACAGTAATCGAGGAGATGAACATGACGACGAAATCTGCGACGACGCACGACGGCAAAGTGGTGAGCGTGGCCGGCGACAAGCTGACGACGACGTGCAGCCAGGGCAAGGAACACTGCCACACTATGGCGAAGGACGCCAAGGTGACGTGCGACGGCAAGGCGTCGAAGGCGGCCGACCTGAAGGCCGGGACGGACGTGCGGGTCACCACGCACAACGACGACAAGACGGTGGCGACGGCCGTCGAGTCCGGGAAGCACATCCCGGCGGTGCCCGCGGCCAGCAAAGCGTAGTCAACTCCGGCGACCGCCCTGTAGGCCACTGCAAAGCCGGCCTACGGGGTAGTCATCAACCACTCCATTCCCGAATCAGGAGACAGCCATGAATGAAGCGGCAATCGTGCCCGCCAACCGCAAAGTGGCCTCGAAGACAGTGCCTCCATCGCACGAGATTCAGCCGTACAACGCGCTGGCATTGATGCCCATCGCCCTCGCCGAGAAGTCGCGGCGAGAAAGCGCGGGCAATCTGAACCAGTTGCTGGCGGACACGATCACCCTCCGCGACCTGTACCGCAAGCACCACTGGCAGACCTCCGGGCCGACGTTTTACCAGCTTCACTTGCTGTTCGACAAGCACTACCGCGAGCAGGACGAACTGGTCGACGCCATCGCGGAGCGAATCATGATGCTCGGCGGAGTCAGTGTGGCGATGGGCGGCGAGGTCGCCGAAATGACGCTCATCCCGCAACCGCCGAAGGGCCGTGAGGGCGTCCTCGGACAGATCACTCGTTTACTTCACGCCCACGAGATCGTCCTCGAAGAGGCCCGCGCAATAGCTCGGTACGCGGATCGGGACGGCGACGCCGGCACCGCCGACTTGCTCGCCGGCGACGTCATCCGCACGAACGAGACGCAGGTCTGGTTCGTGGCCTCGCATCGGCCCGAGGCTCCACCGCTGGCGGACGCCGAGTAACGGGACGATCCCAATCGATCACCCGCGGCGTTATTTCGGCGGGCACTTTGCCCCCGGACGCAGCGGATGAGAGTTCTTTCCAGGAGTATTCCATAATGGCTACCACGCCGAAACACGCCGCCAACACTCACCACCATGCGGCCGCGTCCGAACATGAGGCCGCCGCCCACCACCACCGGGAGGCCGCCCACCACCACGACCAGGGCGAACACGACGAGGCGAAAATCCACGCCGCTTCCGCCCACGCCCACAGCACGGAAGCCGATAAGCACACGAAGGCGGCCCACGAGCACTCGAAGAAGTAACCGCGACTGACACCACCCGGCATCGCGACGCGGGCCAACGTCGGCACCCGTCGCGCCACTGGTTCACTCAACGGCGTATGCCGCAGGAGATTCAGACACATGACAAAATAAACCCGTTCGGTCGCGGCAATC
>JBBRUN010000424.1:0-5080 GCA_038247765.1 Gemmatales bacterium
AGCGACGATCGGTGCCGGAACGTGCGAATTCGGCGGAGAACCCGACCGAAAACGCTTGGTAGCGGTCGCCGGTCTGCGGTAGAGTTGCGTTTGGGAATGCGGAGCGGCCGATACTGTCCCCATAGCTCGGGGGCGCTGCGCGGTTCAGTCCAACGGGAATCTATCCCGCATGACGCCGTCGTGGACCGACCGGCGAAGCCCGCGGTGGCATGCAGGATAGCTTCCTTATCGTTCGGCGGCGGAGGACGAGGAGTCACCTGGGAGCGGAGAGTGGATTTGCCACCAACCGGTAATCTAAAATGCACTGAGCATTAAAACTGCAAAGGGTATTCTATGCGAACCATCTCGGCTACCTTCGCCCTGTTCTTGTTCATTCCGACGGCCTTCGCCGCCGAACCCGCTGTAGTTTCTCCGGCACCGAGAACCCGCTGGCTGGTCTACATCGATCAGCAAACCCCGAATCAGGTCTGGATTACCAGGCTAAACGACGAAATGGCTGTCGGCGAGAGCGAGCAAATGGGCACTCTTGTAGACCGACAGCCCGCTGAATCGGCCCTTCGGCCGGATTACCTGAGGCGAGCCGGCGTCCTGACCCGCAGGCTCCGTGATCTTTTCGGAACCCGCGTGTCGTTGGTCGAGATCGACATGAGTAACCGTAAGGGAGTCTCCGAACTGGGTTTGTCAGTCAAGTTCGGTAAGGCGGACGACCTAGCAAAGTTCGAAGAGTTCCGAAAATCGCTCGTCAAGAATGAGGTTCTCGCCTCAATCGTCAGTGGGACGCGCTATCCCGATACAGGTGGCAAGATCGACGACGCTTGCCTGCTTCAACTGTCTGAAGCGTTCCCCGACGTCCGCCGGCTCGTGCTGTACCGATGCCCGATCACGGGAGATGTTTGGAAATCCATCGCGAAGTGGAAGGATTTGGAAGAACTCACCGTCACCGGGGCGGATCTATCCGGCAAGTCGGCGGCCCCCCTCGCCGGGCTCACGGGGTTAACTCGGCTCGATCTGGACGGTTCGACCATTCGGGTGGGGGACATCGAGTACGCCGCAAAGCTGCCGAAACTGGATTCGCTCACTTGCAAAGCCGACGACTCGAACGCGAAGTGGATCGGCGCTATGAAGCAACTCCGCAAACTCAATCTTCGGGGTTCGCCGCTGACCGATGTCGGCTTGAAGCAAATGGCCGGGTTGACCAACCTCACGATTTTGGATCTCAAGGGGACCGCGATCACAGACGCGGGCCTAGTCGCTTTGAAAGAGATGATAAAGCTCAACGGGTTGAACTTGGACGACACGAAAACCGACGGTTCGGGGCTCGGCGTTCTGAAAGAGATGCCGCTGGAAGTCGGGGGGTTGCGGATGGAGGGTACCCTCTTGACCGGCCGAAATTGGATGGAGCACGTCCCCAATTTCAAGAGCTACGATAAGGGGCTGATGATGTCCACCCGCAGGTCCAAGATCACGCCCGAAGAAGAAGCCAAGATCATCAAGATGCTGCCGAAATTGTCGCAGGCGTTTTTGAACCGCTAGGTCGACCGGCCGAACCGCTCTCATGGCCACTGAACTTGACTGAAAACGAAAATCCTTGAGCGGCCTTCCCGGCCGCTCACTGCACTTCCCGGCACCGTTCGATTCATCGCTTTCCGGGATTCTTCACCCACTCGGCCCGCGGCACGTAAACCGCGTCCACGTAGAAACTCGGTGTTTTTAGAACGACACATTTTGCCGCAAGGTCTTTCTCCACAATTAGATACGCGAATATGGCAAACTCCGGTTTTCAACGCGGACGCGGTTTGGTTCAATTCTCGATGTACTTGTCGGCACGGGCGTAGCAACGACTCTTGGAGGCTTTGTCGGTCACGCTCGGCGTGACGCCATTCCCGTACCCGAGGCTCGCCAGCGTCACGCACAGCGTGACCTACGAAAACAGCTTCTCGCGAAGAAACTCCAAGAATCAATGAGCGGCAACTCGGTTTCGCTTTCGGAGCTTTCGCTGCTTTCGCTGCTTTCAGCCGGGGGGGTACGCAGAATGACCGAAACCTAAAACCTAAAGTTTGTTCAAAGGGCATGCCGAAACTCGAACCAGTAGCGACGATTCTTGGAATTCAAACAAAATAGTCCACTCGCTCTACGAAAACCTCCGAGAATCGTTGGTTCCCCCGTCGGCGCAAATCTGCTTTCCATCCGTTCAACGTTCTGTTATTCTCAGTCAATCACACCGCCGGCTTTCTCTCGAGCGCTTTTATGCTCCGAATCCTCGGCTCGTCCAAGCAATTCTGCGATGGCTCCACACGCCGCGACGCCATCGTCGCCGGGGGCTTGAGTGTCCTCGGGCTGTCGCTCGCCGATTTTCTCCGGGCCAACGACGGCAAACCGGCCCTGAAAGACAGCCACTTCGGCCGGGCGAAGTCGTGCATCTTGCTGTTCCTGTACGGGTCGCCGAGTCAATTGGAATTCGCTGACATGAAGCCGGAGGCCCCGGTCGAAATCCGCGGCGAACTCAAAGCGATTCCCTCGGCCCTGCGCGGCTGCGATGTTTGCGAACTGTTGCCGCACACCGCGAAGATCATGGACAAAGTCTCGGTCGTCCGCAGCCTCACGCACAAGTTCCCGCTGCACGGCGTCGCCTACGCCACTACCGGCATCCCCGAGATCGACGCCCCGCTGGAACTGAGCCCGCGCGATAGCAAACACTGGCCGTACATCGGTTCGGTCGTCAGCTATTTGGAGAAGCAGAAGGCCAAGGGGGCGAAGCCGAAGGCGGTCCCGGATAACGTCGCCCTGCCGTTCCCATTCAGCAGCCAGCGGACGGGGGAAGTCCAGCGGGCCGGGCCGTACGCCGGCTTCCTCGGGGCCGAGCACCATCCGCACTTCACCCAGTTCGTCGGCAAGGCGAACCGCAAGATCACGAAGACGTTGAACAAGGACACCGTCGAATTCGACGAGCCGTACGTCGGCGTCGATCTCGATTGCCGGTTCACGTTGGGCGATGCCACGCAACTCCCCGCCGAGATGACCATCGACCGGCTCGATTCACGGAAGTCGCTGTTGAAGCAGTTCGAATCGGCCCGCCGCGACCGCTGGCCCGATGCTTCGCACGACCAGTTCCGCCAGTCGGCCTATTCGATGATCGGCAACGAGCAAGTCCGGCAGTCGCTGGATGTCCGCAAGGAATCGTCGAAGGTCCGCGATCAGTACGGCCCGATGCTGTTCGGGCAATCGTGCCTCGCAGCCCGTCGGCTAGTCGAAGCCGGGTCGAAGTTCGTCACTGTCTTCTGGGACGAATTCGGCCTCGCCGGCTCCGGCTGGGACACGCACTGGGAACACTACCCGCGGATGAAGAACGAACTGATGCCCGGCTTCGACCGCGGCTACGCCGGCCTGATCGCCGACCTCGACACGCGCGGTCTGCTCGACGAAACGCTCGTCGTGGTGCTGAGCGAACACGGCCGGACGCCGAAGATCACCAAGGAGCGCGGCGGTGGCCGCGACCATTGGTCGCAGGCCTACTCGGCGCTGTTCGCCGGCGGCGGCGTCGCCCGCGGCAAAGTTATCGGCAAGACCGACAAAATCGGCGGCACGGTCCTCGACAACCCGATCTCGCCGAAGGACGTGCTGGCGACGATTTACCACCTGCTGGGATACGACCCGGACAGCATCATCACCGACCGCCAAAACCGCCCGCAACCTTTGGTGCACGGGAGTGTGATCCGGGAATTGCTGGGTTGAGTGAGTTTACCCGAAGTAGATGCTCGTTCCGCCGAGAGCCGAGCCACCTCGAGTCAACTTGTCATCGAGCTTGACGACAGGCGGACCACCGGCAGTTTTTTTGATCGCCGATCCATGGGTTTTCATGTACTCGTTGCCTCCGTGCCGGGCGGCTTGCTGGAGCGCATCCCGAATCGCCGGTATCGCGGATCCCCCGCCGGTCGCCGGTGAGGATCAATTCTTGCATGGCGGCCGGTTTGCGCACGTCGCAGAACTCCGCGACACCGGCCGCGAGTTCACGGCCGAACGATTCGATCGCATCGCGGATGGCGCCCATCTCGATGCCCTCGCCGATCCGCGCCGGGCCTTCTGGCAGGTTGAGGTTGAACGCCTTACCCAAGCCGTAGACGCTCTGGCGAAATCTGTCGGCTTCGTAGGCGGGTGGATCCAAGAGCCACGCCGCTTTGTCCGGCGCCAACACCCCGGCGACGTGCGCATCGAGATTGCTGATGCCGATGGGGACCGAGTGCTGCGTCACGTTGAACGACGCCGCTGGATCATCGACGACTTTACCTTCGGTATCGAGTTCGACATGGGCGAAGTCTGTGGTGAACGCGCCGACGTCGATCACGAGGGCCCTGTAGCTCGAATGGATGGTTGGATCTTTCAGCACGGTGATCAGCGGGCCTTTGGCGAACATCCCCCCCAGATCGATTCGTCCCGCAGGCGTTCGGCTGTTTTTCGCCTTGGTGAGAATGCCGATGGCATTGGAGTACGGCTCGGTGACGAGCGCCTGCTCCGGATGCAAGTCCCAACCTGCACGTTGCATGGCGCTGAGCAAGGCTTGGCAACCGGGATGCGTTTCAATTCCTCGACCGTGGCCGAAAGCCGGGACTGCGAGGCGAGCTGGAATCGCTTCGTATTTTAACCCCGCACCGGGCAAACGCTCGCAGGCCGCCAACACCTGTTGCCGGAGCCATTGGAAGAACCGCCCGGCCACATGGAGCGCGTTTTTGTGTTCCAGACTGTTGGGATCCAACGATCGGCGCGGATCACCGCTGACACCGTGCGCCGCCGTCACCATGAGTCGCAATGACTCGATACGCGCGGAAGTCACATCGAACCGCCTCGCGAGATCCGCGAACTCACCCGATACTAACAATGCTTCGAGCGGGTCGTGGAGTTTGCCGCCGCTGCTGGGATTCAAAAAGATGGATTTCTTCCAGTTTCAGTACTTTCCAATTGATCTAGAGAACGCAGGCTCCATTCGATAAAGGGGTTGTGTCAAGCAATCGCCTCCAAGGCAGGAGCCTGCGTCCGATGAAATCTTACACGACCACCCCGCGGTTCGTCACCCCCAAAGACGCCT
>JBBRUN010000425.1:0-5076 GCA_038247765.1 Gemmatales bacterium
GGTATTGCGGAAGTACCAGATTTCCTTGGGCGACCTCGGGGCGAAGGACGCCATCGGCACGGCCTACGAGGGTTACACTTTCCGCAAGGCGCCGACCGAAAAGATTTGGGAATCGCTCACCCGCGCTTTCCCGACGGGCGAACCGGCCACCGACCGCGAACTGATGCGGCTCTTCGCGGCCTTCGAAGTGAACGACATCCGGATCGCGAATCACGTTCTCAACTCCATCGCGAGATCCGACTTCGATCCTCGGATTCAAATCCACGGGCAAATCGTGCTGAGCCGGTTGGGCGGGCCACTCCCGAAAACGGGTCCGGATCGCCTGACCACGACGTTTCTGCTCCTCGACAAGAACTTGGCGAGGGCGGGGATGAGCATCGACAGCAACTGGCCGCGGCGGATGAAAGAAGTGCTCAAGGTTCTGCTCGACAAGCACGAAGGTTTGGCCGCGGTCATCGAGAAAAACTCGACGTACGGGGCGCCGGAGCATTTGTGGATCGCCCAGACGCCGGGGATGTCGGCGCAGGCGGCGGCCGAAGCTTTTGTGCGCCGCAGCAAAGTCGTCAAGCCCTACGACTGGAAAGCCGGGCAGGTCGGGTTCCTGTTCGAACTCCCCGCGAACGAACGCCGAACGATCCTCGAGCAATTGTTGAAAGAAGGAACCGTCGACGATGCCGTGGTCGCCGTGCTGTCGAAAATCGCGATTCCGGTCGATGTGCCGGTGTTCAAGAAGGCGCTCGGGAGCAGTTCGGCGAGTACCGTAATGGCGGCGTTGCACGGACTCGAAGCGCAGCGGGTCGAAGCCGGGCCGAAGGAATGGGTGACGGCGTTGAAATCGCTGCGCCGCTTTGCCGATCCGAAGACGGACGAGAAGGTGCGCAAGGCCCTCGTCGCTTGGCTGGTAGCGCAGACGAAGCAAACCCACGGCGACAAAGTCGCCTCGTGGGAAGCGTGGTTGACGATGGCCCACCCGGATGCCGCGAAGGAATTGACCGGTTCGACCGGGTACGATCCCGCGAAGTGGAAAACCAAACTCGCTGCGGTGGATTGGGACGCCGGCGATGCCGCGAACGGCCAGAAGCTCTTCGCCAAAGCCAACTGCGCCGCCTGCCACAACGGGGGGCAGGCGTCCGGGCCTTCGCTCGAAGGCGTGGCCAAGCGCTTCAACCGCGACGACCTTTTGTCGGCAATCCTCGACCCGAATCGCGATGTCTCGCCGCGCTACCGCACGATCCGCGTGACGACCATCGATGAGAAGACCTACGAAGGGATCGTGATCTACGAAGCGACCGATGGCGTCATCCTGCAAACGACCGCCGACGCGACGGTTCGGATCGCCGGTAAGGACATCCAATCGACGAAGCCGGGGCTGCTCTCGCTGATGCCGACCGGATTGCTCGACGAATCCAAGCCGACGGATATCGCCGACTTGCTCGCGTATTTGAAAACTCTGGATGCGCCCAAACGCTAAAGCGGCCGGCCGAGTCCGAAGACTCGACCGACCGCAGTGTGGATATCCCGCCGGGGATCGCAGAGCCTCTTCCGTCCCAGCCCCGGTTCCGACAGGGTGGTGCGGGCCGGCGTGATGATTGTGCAAATGCAAGAGTCGTGCCAAGCCTCAATTCGCCCGGATCGACCGAAAATCGGGCAGTTTCTACCGGCCGGCTGCAAAAATTACAACGCCGGGCCGGTAAGAATCACGCGGAGATCCATCACGTTCGTCCCGGTCAAACCGGGTTGTAGCAAGTCGCCGGTTTTGGCAAAGTACGGGTACGCATCGTGTCGTTGAAGGTGTCCGCTGGCATCGGTGCCGCGATTCCATGTCCCCGCATCGGCGACCGCGCCGGCCGCATCGGTGGGGCCATCTTCGCCGTCGGTTCCACCGCTCAGCACGACGACTTCGTTCATCCCGTCGCGGCCCAGTTCCACAAGCATCGCCAACACGAATTCCTGATTGCGGCCACCTTGGCCGGGGTTCGCGCCGAGTGTCACCGTCGTCTCGCCGCCGCTGAGGATGCACGTCGGTCGATCGCGGTACGGGCGTACCAGCGCGGCCATAGACTTGGCCACTTCGGCCGTTTCCCCCTCGATCTCGGAACCGAGATTCATCACGCCATATCCCAGCGCCAACGCTTTCGCCTGGGCAACCGCGAGCGCCACCGCATTGCTACCGATGACGATGTTCCGAACGTTCGCCGGCAGCGTTTTCGGCGTCTCGGGAATGTCCGCGCGCTCCAGGTGCCGGCGCACGTCCGGTGGTGTCGCAGCCCACAGATCGCGGGCCTTCAAAATCTCGATGGCTTCCGCGAAGGTCGTCGGGTCGGGAGCCGTCGGCCCGGAGGCGATCACATCGAGCGGGTCGCCGACGACATCGGAAATGATGAAGCTCACGAGCATCTTACCGGGGAACGCCTCCGCCAATCTTCCGCCTTTGACGCGGGACAGATGCTTGCGGACGCAATTCATCTCGCGGATGGTCGCCCCCGATGCATGGAGCAGTTTCGTCACGGCGAGTTTGGCCCCGAGGCCAATGCCTTCGACCGGCGCCGGCAGCAGCGCCGAACCGCCGCCGGAGATCAAGCAAATCGCCACGTCGTCCGGCCCGGCTCCGGCGAGCAGCGCCAGCATTTCTTCCGCCCCGGCGACGCCTTCCGCCGTGGGGAAGTTGGACGAGATCGGCCGCGCCGCGTGCAGGCGGATCCGTTTCGTGGCCACGCTCGATCCGGCGGGGACATTCACCGACCCGAACACGGAATCGAGCCGTGCGGCGAGAGCTTCCTCCAACCCCGCCGCCATCTCCGCTCCGGCTTTACCGCAGCCGACCACGAGCAACCGCGGCGCCCGCTCGAGCGCCGCTCGTTCCACTCCCGGCAGCGCTGCAATCGCGCGCACGACGAGCGGCCTCGGCCGAACCGCATCGACGCCGGCGTTCCAAATATCGATCGCGTCTTGTCGCATAGTTGGTGCTGCGGAACGTGGTGATTTATCGAGCCTTGTGCAAAAAGCGTGCGCACCAAACCGTTCAACCCGACAACTGCGTCTCGGCGACCTCGAGCGCCCGCATCAAACCCAGCGCCTTGTTGATCGTCTCTTGGTATTCGTCGTCCGGTTTGCTGTCGGCGACGACGCCGCAACCGGCTTGGATATAGGCCGTTTGCCCCTGCAGCACCATCGTCCGCAGGGCGATGCAAGTGTCCATATTCCCGCCGAAGTCGATATAGCCGACGGCTCCACCGTATGGCCCGCGGCGGTGCGGTTCGAGTTCGTCGATGATTTCCATCGCGCGGACTTTCGGCGCCCCGCTGAGCGTGCCGGCGGGCAAGGCCGAGCGCATAGCGTCGAATGCGCTCATCCCCGGCAGCAATTCGCCGGTGACGGTGCTACTGATGTGCATGACGTGGCTGTAGCGCTCGACCGCCATCAAGTCGGACAATTTCACCGAGCCGAGTCGGCAGACCTTGCCGACGTCGTTCCGGCCGAGATCGACGAGCATAATGTGCTCGGCCCGCTCTTTCGGATCGGCGAGGAGTTCGACGGAGAGCGCCGCATCGGCCTCCGGTGTGTCGCCGCGCTTGCGCGTCCCGGCCAGCGGTCGCACCGTCATGGTGCCGTTCTCGACGCGGCACAGAATTTCCGGCGAAGCCCCGACGAGCGTGGTCGGCCCGGCGCTCACGTAGAACATGAACGGGCTGGGGTTGATGACCCGCAGCGCCCGGTAGATGTCGAACGGCCTCGCGGTGGTCGTCGCTTCGAAACGCTGGCTCGGCACGTATTGGAACACGTCCCCGGCGAGGATGTACTCGATCCCCTTGGCCATCATGGCGTGCCACGATTCCCGCGTGAAGTTCGAGCGGAACCGCTCCGGCAGCGAATAGCTCTTCGGCACGTCGATGTCGGTGAGCGGCAGTTCGTGCGTCGGCGCCCGCAACTGCTCGACCAGGGCATCGACCGCGTGGGACGCTTGGCGATAGGCTTCCTCCAAATCGACGCCTGGCGCAATCCGAGCATGGGCGACGACGTTGACGGTCTTGTTGATGTGGTCGAAGATCGCCATGCGGTCGTAGAAGCCGAAGCAGAGATCGGGGATACCGCGATCGTCCGGCGGGGCGTTCGGGAGTTTCTCGACGTACCGCACGGCATCGTACCCGGCGAAGCCGACAGCTCCACCGCAGAACCGGGGCAGGCCCGCGAGGTGCGGCCCCCGGAACAACGCAATCCGCTCTTCGAGCAGTTTCAACGGGTCGGCGTGTTCGTGTTCGACAACTTCGCCAGTCGCCATCGTCTCGCGGACGCGGTTGCCGAAAGCCTCGTAGGTTTGAAACGGCCCCGCTCCGAGGCAGCTGAACCGCCCGACGCGTTCGCCGCCGACGACACTTTCGAACAGGAAGGCCCAGCCGTCGCCGCGGATTTTGCAGAAGGCCGAAACGGGGGTGAGCGTGTCGGCCACGAGAGTACGGTAGACGGGCACCACGGTGTGCGTTGCGGCGAGTTCCGCGAATTCGGCGTAAGGCGGACGGTGGAGCATCGCTGGAGAACCGTGAGCGTCGGGGATGTTCGATTTATGCTGCCGTTCGCCTCCCGCACAGGATGGCCGCTTGGTAGAATACCGGAAACCGGAGGGGAATCGCCATGACGACCATCAAACTCGATCCGCCCATGGAGTCCGTGATCAAGATGGTCGAGGACAACGAATGTTCCTGATCGCACGGACGGATGAAGCGTTCGACCAAATGCACCGACTCGTGAAGCAATATCCGAAGCGGAATTGGGGTTTGTCCCCAAGCGTTGAAACTCGCTCAGGCGCGTTTGGGTACCGATCCACTGGGACGCAGTGAGTCCCGGGAAGATCAAAACCGCGTCTGCTTCCTGAAACCGCTGACGGTCGATTTCGAAGACGACACGGTCGAGATCGCTCAGGTGTCCTTCAGTTTGAAATCGTGAAGCCCAACGGAACGACTGGCCCCATGCTCCGCATCATGCTGAATTCCGAACCGCGATCCTTCCCCGCCCCGCTGCCGGTGGCGGAGTTGCTCCGCAACCTCGGCAAAGACTCCAAGAAGCTCGCCGTGGAAGTGA
>JBBRUN010000426.1:0-5075 GCA_038247765.1 Gemmatales bacterium
AACGTCTGAAAAACGAGGGGATTCACACCGTGTGCGTCGACGAAAAGACGAGCATTCAGGCGTTGGAGCCGAAGGCGCCGACCAAGCCGATGCGTCCCGGTCAAGTCGAACGGCGCGAGGCGGAATACATCCGGCACGGCACGCAAACGCTCATCGGCAACTTCGAAGTGGCGACCGGCAAAGTGATCGCTCCGACGGTTCAGAAGACTCGCGGCGAGGTCGACTTCGCCTCGCACATCCAGCAGACCATCGCGACCGATCCCGGGGCCGGTTGGATCTTCGTGGCCGACAATCTGACGACTCACTGCTCGGCGACGCTGGTGCTGTTGGTGGCCGGACTGTGCGCGATCTCGGCGGAGTCGTTGGGGGCGAAGGGGAAGAGCGGCGTCTTGAAATCGGTGGCGACGCGGAAGGCGTTTCTGGTCGATGCGAGTCACCGTGTGCGGTTCGTGTATGTGCCGAAACATACGTCGTGGATGAATCAGATTGAGATTTGGTTCGGCGTGCTGAGCCGCCGGGTGATCCGCCGCGGCGCGTTCCGTTCGACCGACGATCTGCGGGATCGGATCCTGAAGTTCATCGACTACTTCAATCGAACGATGGCACAGCCGTACAAGTGGACTGATGCGGGCCGGCCGCTGAATGTGTAACTTTGGGGAATCCGCCCGCACCCAAGGCAGATGGATTCAGCCTTGGTGATCTAAAATTGCAAACGAAATCCAGTGTCAGTGGTGCTAATCGGTCAAAATGCCAGCTCTGTTGTTGGCACAAGCATTTGCCTGTCCCCTTTTTCCGTTTCCCCTTCGCCCCCTTCTTGCGGCCCGCCCTTGGAGAAGGGTGCAGCCTGCCGCTTGGCGGTGCGTTCGAGTTCGGCAACGCGTTGGAGCAGTGCGTCCACAGTCGCCCGGAGTTGGGCGTTCTCGGCGAGGAGTTGTGCGTAGGTGTGCGGATCGAAATGCCGGGGGAGTTTGGCGAATCCGTTCCGTCATGTCAAGATAACGCTAAATAAGCACACTCAATCTTGGTCGAATAGATTGCATGATTTCATGATTTCGATCGTCAGGCCATTCTCTTTTGTGGACTTGAACCCCGTCGGCCTACCTTCATAGTCTTCTTTATCTTTCAGTACTCGTTGCTTGACCCAAGTCTTCCCGTAAGCGATTACCAATTTATCACCATCAAACTTGAAAATATTCGGCATGACATTGCGATACTTCTCAGTGCCTGAACCTCGCTCATCTGTGACGAAATCCAAGCGCATCGGAATCCTTGAAGCATCAATGTGAATAGCACCACCACGAGTCGCCGAAAGTTCGCCCCGTCTTGGCCAAGCGCTGTATCCATCTTTCGAAAATGATGTGCCGTCGAGCTTTTCGGGATCCTTGATCACCTTCCCCGCCACCGCCCTTTCGATAGTCAGCCATGACTGAAAAACCAGTTCTACAACTTCGCCAGGTTTCAAACCTACTTTTGGCCCGGTCATTGCCACTGGCATTCCACAACAAAACGAGGCGATGATTAGAATATATATGAGGGATCCATATCGCATGTCTGTATCTCACGTATGTTCATGGAATGTTGGTTCGTACGCCAGTTGTCAAGTCAATCGTTCGATCAATGGGTTTTTGTACTCTACCAAGCTTCCCCAATGGCTTTGAAGAAACAACGAACCGACAGACAATGGATCGAATTTTTTCGCGTTGCCTTTGCTTCCTGTACCGCTTGCCGAATCCCCAGTCAGTTCCCACCCATTTGCACGGCCGAACGTCGCATACAGTGCATGGTTTGCAATGCAGTTGCCTGATGTGATATACTCCAACTTGAAACCTCATTTGTCGTTCGCCCTAACCCCAAGCAGGTGCCAAGGATTGCATTCACTCGACACTCCCACCCCGCTGTGGATGAAGTTCAGCCCTACCTCCACGGGATCGCCAAACATCTCGTCGATCAGATTTGGGGGCTCAACGGTCCCGCATGGGGCACCAAATTCTCGGAGGTCGAAGACCTCGTCGTCGCGGTTCAGCAAGTTCTCTCCGAACGGCTGTTTCTCGAACTTCTTGCCGTAACAGTTATTTCACCAACAACCGATAGCCGTATTGGGCGCCGCCGAGATCGCTCGATTCCTGGACGCCCAAGTAATAAATGCCATTGCGCGGCAGCGTGAATTCAATGATCGGATCGGCACTCTCCGGGGTGTCGTCGCATTGGGCCAGCACATTCTTGGCGGAATCGTAAAGCGTCAGGTTCAAATCGGCGGGGGAACCGAGCCGCGCGGCAAGAATTTCTGTAGTAATCTTCTGCCCGGCTTGGCCCGCGAATTGGAACATGTCCACATCACGTTCTTTGCCGATGACGGCATCGACAATCATGGGGAATTTCACATCCTGCGCTTGGGTGAAGCTATCGTTCGGCTCCTTTTCGCGGGTGCTCCCTTGGGCGACGTTGAGCTTGTATTTGCTTGCCCCACCGGGAGCGATGGCGACGAGTTCGATGATTCCTTCTTTGAAGTCTTTAGGTAGATCGAGTTCGATTTCGCATTCGGAATCGCCGAACTTCGTGGCGGGATAATTGTTCGGCGGCGCCGACTTCTTCGCCGCAGCGGTGATCTTCAATTTCGCATCGCCGTGCCTCACCTCGGTGACGCTTTCGAGCTTAACGCCGCGCAGCATTACCCGAGTCTTCTTCCCCGACTCGACCAAGAGCGGAATGGAATAGAGAACCTTCGGCACGTCCTTGGCGGGCGACGGCTTGGGCTTCTCTTGGGCCAGAAGTAGTGAGGAGCCAAGGAGTAGGGTAGGCAGGAGTGTGCGCATTACACGAACAACTCTTTGATGCAGTCGCCGCTGTCGAGGACTTCCAGCGGGCGGCCGTCCGGGGTCTTGATGATCTTACGCGGATCGATGCCGAGGGAATCCAGTATCGTGTAGGCCACGTCGGCCGGGGAGACCGGCTTGGTAGTCGGGGCACCGCCGTGCTTGTCGGTCTTGCCCAGTACAAAGCCCGGCTTCACGCCGGCCCCGGCAAAGAGTAAGCTCGCGGCCTGGCCCCAGTGCTCGCGCCCGGCATCTTTGTTGACCTTCGGCGAACGGCCGAACTCGCCCATCACTACGACCATCGTTTCCTTCAACGTGCCACGGTCGTGCATGTCGGCGATCAGCGTGGAAACGCCTTTGTCGAACTCGGGGAGCTTCTTATCGAGGCCTTCAAAGATTTTCGCGTGGTGATCCCAGCCGCCGTAATTGACCGTGACGAAGCGCACGCCCGCTTCGACAAGACGGCGTGCCATCAACATCGACTGACCGGCGCTGGTGCGGCCGTAGCGATCGCGGAGCGCGTCCTTTTCTTCTTCGATGGCAAAGGCTTTGCGGGCTTCTGTGGAAAGCACCATCTGCGTGGCGCGGTCATGGAACTCGTCGTACGTGGCGATCTGATCGTTGCCTTCCACTTTCTTGGCGAGGTTATCCACGGCTTTCAATAGCGTCTCGCGGCGTTCGATCTTCTCGGTGCTCATCGGCTGGCCGCTGAGGTCGGGCACCTTGTAATTCTCGCGGTTGGGGTCACCGGCCGCGAACGATTCGTAACGCCCGCCGAGGAAGGCGCTCTTGCCGAGTTCCCAGGTAAACGAAGGATTCTTGGGCACCGCAACATATGGCGGCAGAGTACCGCTGAATCCGAACTCGTGGGCGGCGACCGCGCCGACTGCTGGATAATCGCCGAACGGCGTGCCGAAGCGCCCGGACATTACCCAGTTTGTGGCAGTTTCATGGTGGTCGTTGTTGTGCGAACCAGAACGGACAAGCGCGAGTTTGTCCATTACCTTTGCCATGCCCGGCAGCTTCTCGGAGACTTGCAGCCCCTTCACGTTGCTGTCGATGGGTTTGTACTTGCCGCGGATTTCCTCGGGAGCCTCGGGCTTCATGTCGAAGGTATCGTGGTGGCTCATGCCGCCACCGAGGTAAACGAGAATGATGGACTTTGCCCGCGCCCCTTTCGGCTTCTCTTTGGATTGAGCTTCGGCCCGCAGCAGCATCGGCAAACCGATTGCCCCGAGGGCACCCGCTCGGAGGAAATTGCGTCGGTTAGCGAAGGCGAGATCGAGCATGGAGGCACCGAGAGAAGGCGCGATAGAATAAAGCGGGTACCGGCTAGTAAACAAATTTTACAATAGTCGGGAACCGATTGAAAGGGAATTCGCATTTTTCAGGAGAATGAACGATGAACGCGATTCACACCACCGCCACACTCGGGATCGATGGCATGCTGCACGTACCGATTCCGGGTGCGAAACCTGGAGTGGAATATGACGTGACGGTACGGTCAAAGCCAGTTTCGAATGTACTATTGGCAGGGGAAGTGTTGAAGGATTTTTTGGGAATCTTGGATGAGGAGACTGAGTTCGAGCGCCCCCCCCAAGGGATGTTACCGCCCTGCGCACCCTTGGAGTTGAAATGATTTATCTCTTCGACAGCAACGTCTGTATCCATTTTTTGCGAAAGAAAGGCAACACGCTCGTCAAGCAGCGAATTGCCACGCAACCGTTCGCTGATGTGGCGTTGTGTTCGGTCGTGGAAGGGGAGTTGCTATTTGGGGCGGAAAACAGCGCTCAGCCAACGGCATCGAAGGCAACCTTAGCAGCGTTCACAGGGCTTTTCATCATTGTGCCGTACGATAGCGGATCGGCGGTTGAATATGCGTGGATTCGCGCACATCTCCAACGGATTGGTCTTCCAATAGGCCCTTACGATATGATGATCGCTGCGATAGCAATTCAGCATAACCTCACATTGGTCACGCACAATACGTCGGAATTCACGCGGGTGCCTGGGTTGAAACTGGTCGATTGGGAACTGCCGTAAAAGCATCAATGATTGAACACGAACTCCTTCGAGTTTACCAAGGCCCAAGCCATGTCGCGGAAGAACTCTTCCCGCTGATCCGCGGGAATATCAATCACCAACTTAAGCTGTTTCGCGGACGGTTTGCGTCCCAAAAAGTTTAGGAATAACTCCTCTGCGACTTTCGCGTTGTCCATTTCGCTTTTCAACAGCTTTGCCAAAGCGCCGTTACCATCGTTC
>JBBRUN010000427.1:0-5060 GCA_038247765.1 Gemmatales bacterium
CGCCATGAGGGGCGCATGCGCGCTGATGGGTTGGGGATTTAATTGAGCGGTGTGGGGCGCGGGCCGCGTGCGCGGGGGTGGTATTTTTACCCCGTTTTTCCCCCACCCCCCAACCCGCGTCCGGCTCGCCGTCATGTTCACGAAAAGAACCCGCCGGATGGCGGGCTAATTCGGGGTGGCCGGAATTGAACCGACGACTTCTTGCTCCCAAGGCAAGCGCTCTACCAAGCTGAGCTACACCCCGTCTACCCAAATCATACCGCGCAGGAGTGAGATCGCCAAGCCCGATCGGGTTCGGGTCATTTCAGCGCTAGTTCGAAGCTTTTGAAAAACTCTTCCACGGTCGGGCCGTCCAAATTATCCTTGGCGCCGACGACCATCACTTGGATCAACTTGCGATCCACCAAAATCAGCCGGGCGCGGATGCCGTTCTTGCCGGCGTCGATGCGGATCTCGCGGGCCGGGTGCTTGTCTTCGCCCGCAGTGGTGGCTTTGTCGCTTTTCAGTTCGCCGTCTTGCCCCTTCAAGCCGTCGCGCACGCCGTCGAGAATCTTGGCCGGATCGACCTCCCCGTAGCTCGGCGGATAGGTGGTGTGGCTGACGGAGTACATCAAATCTTTGCCGCCATCGACCTTGGCCGTCTGCACTTTCAATACGCCGGCGGAAGTCGCCAATTCTTTGTTTACGATCAACGGTTCCTTCGGGAAGTTCACGGCAAACCGGCCTTCCTCAGATTTGTAACTTCCGGGGGCCGACTTTTGCAATCTGGCTGGAACGATGGGCGAATTAACCGAAACGACGACCGGCGGAGCCGGTTTCGTATTACAAGCGGGTACGAACGCCAAAAGCAACGGCAGCAAGGCGAGGCGGAACCGCATGGCGACAACTCCGGGGATGCACCCATGATAACACGGGAAGCCGACCCCGAAGGGCCGGCTACCATGTGATTCGCTGACGTTGCCCGACTATTTGCGGAGCGCGTCCAGAATGCGTTCGAAGTCGTCGTTGGTGTCGAAGCCGAGGACGATCTGCCCCTTCTCCTTCGCCTTCACTTGGATTTCGACCCGCACCGAGAGCCGGTGCCGCAGTTCGTTCTCGACGCTCTGCACGTGGGCGGTTTTTTCCGGGGCGACCTTCGTCGGCTTGGCGCCGGGCACTTCGGGCTTCACCGTCTTCACCAGCAGATCGAGGGCGTGCACCGACAGGTTCTTCAGGATCGTCTCTTTGCAGAGCTCGATCTGCCGGGCGTGATTCGGAATGCCCTTCAGCACCTTGGCGTGCCCGAGGCTGATCTGCCCGAGCCTCACGGCGTCTTGCACTTCCGGGGCGAGGTTCAACAGCCCTAACAGGTTGCTGATGGTCGTGCGATCCATTCCGAGCTTGGCGGCGAGTTGTTCGGTGCTGATGTTGAAGCGCGAGATGTAATCGCGGAAGCCTTGGGCTTTTTCGATGGCGTTCAGGTCGCTGCGTTGGATGTTCTCGACGAGCGCCGCTTCGTGGATCTGCTGATCGTTGAAGTCGACGACGTGCACCGGCACGGCGGTCAGCCCTGCGACCTGCGCGGCCCGCACCCGGCGTTCCCCGGCGATGAGTTGATAATGGCCGTCGGCTTGGATTCTCACGACCACCGGCTGCAAGACGCCGTGTTCTTTGATGCTGCTGGCGAGCTGCAACAGTTCGTCGTCGTCGAACCGCTTCCGCGGCTGGAACGGATTGTTTGTGATCCGATCCAAGTTGACGGTGGCCGTGGCGGTCAGCCCCGCTTCGCTGGTTCCCATCGTGCCGAGCAGCGCGTCGAGCCCCCGGCCCAAACGCGGTTTGGTCGTTTCCATCGTGTGTCCCCCCGACTATTTTTCTACCACCCCGGCGGGGGTCATAGCAAAGTCGGTTGCAGCGCGAAGCCGAACTTGAATCGAATTCGCAATATCCTTCCCAAGTCCCCCAAAGGTTCCATGTGGAACGAAACGACCCAGTGTCCCGGCCTGGGATTCTCGACGCCGGTTCGGGTGTGGATTATAATCCCAGCACTGAAGTGGAGGCGACGATGAGCACCGCGACGATTCCCGAACTCGATGTGGTCTACCCGGAAAGCGACGGGAAACCGATGGCCGACAACACGCTCCAGTGGCAGTGGAGGGCGATGATCGTGGAAGAGCCGCGCGAGCAATACGCGGGGCAAGCGGTCCTCGTCGCCGGGGATCTCCTGTGGTATCCCTCGGAGGGAGAACCGAGGATCCATGCGGCCCCGGATGCGATGGTCGCCTTCGGTCGCCCCGACGGGCACCGGAGTAGCTATCTGCAGTGGAAAGAGGCCGACATCGCCCCGCAGGTGGTTTTCGAAGTCCTCTCGCCGAGCAACTCGGACGAGGAGCTCGACGACAAACTCGCCTTGAGAAACCCGACGGTGAATTGCTCGTCGTCGGTCAGTCCGGCCGCGCTTTCCAAAGCCGCCGGGATCGAGTCGAACGCCTCGCCTCGAAGCTCCGCGAACTCGGGATCGATCCGGAGAGCGTGTAGCGTGCATGCCCGTCCGTAACTTTCCGGTTGATCCGGATCCCGATCCGACGGCTCCTTGTCCCACCGGGTTTGAACATGAGCAGCGCGACGATTTCCGACCTCGACGTGGTCTATCCCGAAAGCGATGGAAAACCCATGGCCGACAATACGCTGCAATGGGAATGGATGGTTCTGATTGTCGAAGAGCTGCGCGAGCAGCTCGCGGGGCAAGAGGTGTTCGTCGCTGGGGATTTGCTCTGGTATCCCGTCGAAGGGCAATCCCGGATCAACGCGGCCCCGGATGCCATGGTCGTCTTCGGTCGCCCTGCCGGGCACCGGAAAAGCTACATTCAGCATTCTGAAGATGGCTTAGCGCCGCAGGTCGTGTTCGAAGTCTTATCGGCGAGTAACACCGACGAGGAACTCGATGCGAAGCTCGAGTTTTACGAGCGCTACGGCGTCGAGGAATATTACGTAATCGACCCGGCCGAACATCTCGTGAATGCCTATGTCCGCCGCGGTGCGCGACTGAACCCGATCCGGAAACTCACGGGGTTCGTCAGCCCGCGGCTCGGGTTGCGTTTCGAGTGGATCGATGGGGGACTGATTATCATCGGGAAGTCGGGCCGGCGCTTCCAGAAACGACTGGACCGCGTCGAAGACCTGCTCGAGAACTTGGGTGAGGAACGCCAAAACGTTGAGAGGGAACGCCGCGAGAAACAGCGTCTCGCCGCCAAGCTCCGCGAACTCGGGATCGACCCGGAGAGCGTGTAGCCATCCATGTCATCCTCAATGCCGAACTTGGAACAAGAGTACAAAGCGCTTTTCATCGCGCCCTACGCCACGCGTGCTTGGGCCTCAGTACAAGGCCGGATGCATTGGGTTAACTTGGAAGGTTGGCAGGATGCCATGGCCGGGCCCATTTCGGCTATCGTCGACAATGGTGAATGCGGCTACGTGTACGCTCGAGACGACGGTTATTTCGCATCCGTGGAAGACCCGGCTAGTCTCCGCGAGCGATTGCTTCACTGGCATTCTGGCTTGTCGAAGGGGGTCGAACAGTTCGAGTCGACGACGCCGGATACAGCCAAAGACTTTGCTTACATTCGCTCGGTGGTCGATCGAATCCGTGTGTTGATCGAGCGAGTGTGTGTCATCGAGCAGCACCGCTGGCAACTCAATCTCTGAATTCTTCTCCCCGCCAAACTTGCCCTTGGCGCGCTTCCGATTCTCGGATTACGATTCGCCCCGCAACGGGAGTCGCTGGAACCGACCCCCGTCGCCCATCGCACGATGGACCGGAACCCGGAGTGCGTTGGTCAGGGATCGAGGATCGATCCCCCGGAGAAGAGGTGTCGAGGTATTGCCCGTCGCGGTCTGCGGCGCGGCCCATCCCCACACCAGCCGGAACTAGTCTCGGTGGCTCACCGCCCCGGCGATATCGCACGTCCATGACCTGGAGTGCCGCATCGCCCCGGCTGGGCCGTCGAACGCACCAACCCGTTACTGGACTGGACGCTCGCATGGACGTGAAGCGTGGGCCGATTTTGTTTCGCTGCGACGCCACCCCGGAGTCGGGGTACGAGCCGCTTTACCAATGCCTTTCGCTCGCCGCGGCCATGCAGCGCCGCCGGCGGGGGACGCACTTCTTCAGCTACCTCGAACCGCTGAACCTGGCGCAGTGCATCCACCGGGCCAACAACGAATGGAAGCCCGCCGAATCCGCCCTCGGCGGTGTCGGCGACCTCGAATGCACACTGCGAGAGATCCGCCGGTTGAACGCGGCCGCCGTCGTGCTTTCGGGCTCCGGCTATAACCGCGAGTACCTCGACGCCCTCGAAGACACCGGCGCCCGCGTCATCGTCATCGACTCGGACGCGGCCCTGAAGTTCCCGAGCAAGCTCGTCGTCAATCCGCTACTGGCGCCGGGCCGCAAGCCGTACCGAGTCGAACCGGGCACGCAACTGCTTCTCGGTCGCAAGTTCGCCCTCGTCCGCGGCATCTTCCGCCGGCAGCGCACGATCCGCGCCACCGAGCAACCGGGGGCGTTCCGCGCCTTGGTCGCGTTCGGCGACGACGACTTCGGCGATCAAACGCTGCTGCGCACCGAGCAACTTTTGGAAATGCCGAAGGTCGACAAAGTGAGCATCGCCACGCGGGTCCACCACGCACGCTACCACGAATTGAAGGACTTCGCGGCCGACAGCGGCGGCCGGGTCGAAGTCGTGACCGAGCCGAAGGAGCTGATGACGCGCCTCGTCCGCAGCCACTTCGCGCTGACCAGCGGCGACACCATGGCGCTCGAACTCTGCTGCGTCGGCATCCCGCAATTGGTGCTGCCGACGAAACAGCGCCACATCCTCAGCGCCAAACGGATGGACGACGAAGGGGTCGCGACGTTCCTCGGCGCCGCCGACGATGTGACCTTCGACAGCCTCTACGAGACGGTGAACTTGGTACTCGACGACCCAATGGAGCGCCTCGGCATGAGCCGCTGCGGCCGCAATCTGATCGACGGCCGCGGCGGCGATCGGATTGTGAACGGGCTGGAGATCGTCCTGCAC
>JBBRUN010000428.1:0-5052 GCA_038247765.1 Gemmatales bacterium
CCAGTCGCTCGATTCGCCGAGGCGAGTGCGCAGGAGGTCGATCTGCTCGCCGAGCTCCTCGCGGCGATCCCGCGACGCTTCAAGTTCCTCGTTGACGGTCTCGGCGGCGTCCGCGTCCGCATTCGCCGAACCGATTTCGCGTTCGAGGTCGTCGATGAATTCGCGGCTGATCCCACCCCGACCGAGGGCATTGGTGAGTTTGACCTCGACCACTTGCGCGAGGTTGCCGAGTTCGCGCTTGATGGTTTCGGTCTTGCGGACGAGCGCCTTGAGGATACGATCTTCCGGCCTCTGCTTGTACACGAAGTAGTAACAGCGCACCTCGGGGCTCGGTTGGAGCTTGCGGTCGATGCGGCCGTTGCGCTGTTCCAATCGGCTCGGGTTCCACGGTACGTCGAAGTGGAAGAGATCGCTGCAATGGGACTGCAAGTTGATCCCTTCGCGGGCGGCGTCGGTGCAGAGGAGGATCCGCAGCGGGTGCCGGGCGGGGTCGGTGTTGAAGGCCCGCTTGGTCTCCTCACGCTCGGCTTGCGGGGTCGAACCGCGATACATCGCGAAGCGACCTTCGGGCCGGTCGGTGCCGGCGATCAACGATTCGATTTGATCGCGGAGGTAGGTGAGCGTCGCCTCGAATTCGGTGAAGACGATCACACGAGTGTTGTTCCAGTTCTTCCCGTCGAGCATCGTTTTGCGGATCCACCCGACGAGGTACTTCACGCGGGCGTCGGCCTCGCCCCGGGCCTTTTCGGCGATCGCGGTCATCTTTTCGAGGAGGCGTTCTACGTTGGGCTGGGCCGGGGCGGAGAACGCGGCAGCGGTGGCCACTTCGACTTGGGAATCTTCCTCGCGGGATAATTCCTCGGGGAGGAGCAAGGCGCGGTCGTCGTCGGCATCGACCGTATCGGCGAAGGATCGGAGCAGGCTCGCGGCGGGCGGTTTCGCTTTGGTGCGGGTCGCCTTTTGCTTCTCGACGGTGCAGCGGTGTACCCGCAGCGTGCGGGCGAAGGCTTCGATGGAGGACAGCAGTCGCTGCTGAAGCCCGGTGATGAGGATTCCAGCGGTCGCCTGTAATCGCATCGATTCGCCTTCCATTTCGGCTTCACGAATGCGGCGGTATTCATCCAGCAACTCTGCGAGCCGAAGTTCAGGGGTGTCCGGGGGGAGGCCGTCGATATCGACCTGCACGACGATCCGTTTGGGGAAGGTGTACCCGACTTCGCGGATGTCTTCCTTCAACCGGCGCACCATCACCGCATCGAGAATCCGTTTGTCCGTCGCCGGGACGCCCCGCAAGAATCGCTGAGGATCAAGGATTTCCAAAAGCGACGAAAAGCTATTCGAGTGGCCGTTGTGCGGTGTGGCCGAGAGGAAGAGGCGGTGTTCAAACTTCGGGGCGATGTCGCGGATCGCGCGGGTGAATTTGGAGTCGATGGCGTACCGGGAACTCGACGCCGGGGCGGCGTGGTGGGCTTCGTCGAGAATGAGGAGCGATCCGGGGCGGAGATCGCCCAGCCAATCGCGGAGGGGTGCGGTGTAGTCTTCGTCGATGAGTAAGCGGTGCGAAACGAGGAAAAGCGAATGGGTCGCCCAAGGGTTCGTGGCATAGCCGCGTTCCCGGCGAATCCGTCCGACGTAATCGTGATCAAGGACTTCGAAGGAGAGGCCGAAACGGTGTTCGAGTTCCATTTGCCACTGCTGCAGCACCGATGGGTGACAGGCCACGGCGATATCGCGGACTTTTTTCCGGAGCATCAGCTCGCGAGCGACGAGTCCGGGTTCGATGGTTTTGCCGAGGCCCACATCATCGGCAATGAACAGGTTCACACGCGGCAGCAGCAGCGCCTTACGCAGAGGTTCGAGCTGGTAGGCATCGATCTTGGTGCTGGGCCGGAATGGGGCTTGGAACAACTTCGCCGTCGTGGCGGTGACGCAGTTCCAGCGGAGCGTGTGGAGGTAGGCCGAGAAGAGTTTCGGTTCGTCGAACCCCCGTTTGGAAAAGCGTTCCCAGCCCGCACCCGTGAGGACGAGCGCATCCGGTTCCCGTTCCCAGAGGACTTCGAGCGGCTCGCCTTGGGCATCGTCATCGACACAGGCTAACCGCACGACATCCGAGGTGACAGCCTTCTGGGCCGTGACGACCTCTTCCACGAGATACTGGCGACTGCGGACGCGGACGATCTGCCCGACTTTGGGAGGTTCCATAGTTGGCATCGCATCCCTTGAAAACGCAGTGTTGACTTGAGCATGCAGGCACCAGCGGCAAGGCCATCGTCGAGGTATTGTGCGAATACGTTCACCGATACGCAATCGGATTCGCGGTGAGAGGGATTCCGAGTCAGTAGCTTTCGATTCCAGCGGCGCTGTCAAGGAGTTGAGTGAGCCTACCTATTTCGGCATCGGATAGTCGGGCGTAGTCGATTGACCGCCGAGTGAGCCGACATTCCCCGGCCCTTGTACCCGGCTTCGATGTAGGCATCCTTCGGAACTTTCCCCGAAAGGATGCCTACATCGAAGTTCAGTTGTCGGGGTGTGAGTTGGGTTGGTGACATCGGATGATTCCGAACGTGCCTTTTTACCCGACGTGTTCTCGGATCGAGTACAAAACCCGTATCGACTTTTCGCCACGGAAGCCGCCTCATGAAATGGATCCCGGCCTGCGCTCTCATTCTGTCGATGCTCCCGGGGGCCTCGGCCGCGGAGAACTGGCCCGGTTGGCGCGGGCCGACCGCCGACGGGCTTGCGGGCAAGACTGCCGACCCGCCGACCGCTTGGGACGAAAAGACCAACGTGAAATGGAAAGTCGAACTCCCGGGTCGCGGTAGTGCTACGCCGGTTGTGTGGGGCGAGCGCATCTTCGTCCTCAGCGCCGCGAAGACGGATCGCGAAGCCAAGCCGGAGGAACTCCCGAAACCGGATCCGAAGTTCCAAGCCCTAACAACCGCGCCGAGGCACTTCTTCAAATTCGACGTGACCGCCTACGACCGCGAGACCGGGAAGCAAATCTGGACGGTTACCGCCGCGGAGGCGGTTCCCCACGAGGGGCACCATGAGACGCACTCCTACGCCGGCGGCTCTCCGGCAACGGACGGGAAACGCTTGTATGTCTGCTTCGGTTCCTTCGGCGTCTTCGCATTCGACCTCGACGGCAAGCTACTCTGGAAGCGCGACCTCGGTCGGCTCAACACGCGCTTGGGCTGGGGAGAAGTGGTCACCCCTGTGATCGCAGGAGAGACGCTTGTCCTCAACCGAGATCAGGAAGCGGGTTCGAAGTTGATTGCGCTGAATGCCGCGACCGGGAAGACCAAGTGGGAGGTGGATCGCGACGAAAAATCGAGTTGGAACACGCCGCTGATCGTGGAGCACAACAAGCGGGCGCAGGTGATCGTCAACGGCACCGGTCGCGCTCGCAGCTATGACCTCACCGATGGCAAAGTGATTTGGGAAGTCGGCGGTATGACGGTGAACGCGATCCCGTCGCCGATCGTCTCCGACGGGATCGCCTACATCATGAGCGGTTACCGCAGTTCTGCGGCGGTCGCAGTGCCCCTCGATTCCACGGGCGATTTGAAGGAGACCGGCAAAGTCGCCTGGCGCTATGGCAAGGGGACGCCCTATGTCCCATCGCCGCTGCTGCTCGATGGGCTCCTTTTCTTCACGCAAAAAAATACGGCGACTCTGACGATCCTCGACGCCAAATCGGGCAAGCCGATTTTGGAAGCGGAGCGCATTCCGAAGCTCGGTTCGCTGTATGCTTCGCCGATGGCGGCAGCCGGAAGGATCTATCTCGCGGATCGCGGCGGTACGACGGTCGTGTTGAAGGCGGGCGACAAAGCCGAAGTGCTGGCGACGAATAAACTCAACGATTCGTTCGACGCTTCGCCTGTGGCCGTCGGTAAGACGCTGTTCCTCCGCGGCGACAAGTTCCTGTACGCCCTCGAACAAAAGCCGACCGAATGAAAACGTGGTTGCGCTCCGAAGACACGATGACATGCAGAACTTGGTCTTTTTCCTCTCTCGACAGCGGCTACGGAGCCGGTCTGAGTTTCGCCGGCTTCGGAAGCAACGGTTCCTTGGGCATCAGCAGCGATGTGACGATCCCGTGACGTTCCTTCGCGTCCTTGAAGCTCTCGTTCAAACCTCGCCGGATGCCTGATCCGAACGAAATGCTGTAACTGGACATCAACCCGTCGTAAACGATCCTGTCCTTGTACGGCAGTAGGACTGTCTGCGTCAGGACCGGCAGGCAAGGCCCAATCAGTTCCTCGAAGGGTTGCGAAAGGGCCAGGACGCCGTAGGCGATGGCAGGGTCCGAGGCCGAAAGAAACACCGTGTACTTCTTCAGTTCACGGAAGACGTAGAACCTGCCGTGAACGAGGTGCCGCCAATAACTCACGATGGCGAGTTCGTCTTCCGAAAAGTGGGCCGGGTTTTCATCGACAAAGGACTGGATGAGGTCGGTGTGGGCAAGGAAAGCATCACGGACCTTGAGCCTGACTTGCGGCGACAGGGCGGCGAATTCTTCTGGCGTGGCGAGTTTCTCAGGAAGCACCTTGAGCTGCTGGTTCACGTAGAACATGAGCGTTGGGTGCAGCCTGAAGAACAGTTCGACATCTTGGGGTTCGAGCAACATGGATCCACCAGTTCTGATTCGAGGCCATCACTACAACGTGGCCGACGCGACCTCGATGCGATAATCCTTTCCGGCCATTACCACCACGGCACTGACGATCTGCCTTTGATCATCGGGAAACATTTGCAACTTCCGCTCGATCAGTGACTCCATGTCCTTGCGGATTTTGGCAAGATCGTCTGGAGAAGTAGCAGGATTGAATCGCTGGTAGCCTTCGACGTATTGCTCAAGTTGCCGCTGTCGAACCTCCTGCGACCCGCAGGCCATGTTCCAGGCACTACAAACGGCGGTCAGTCGGCTCTGTTTTTCCTCAGCCGTTTTGCCCACGCTGATGAAGTATGATGCCATCTCCGAGATCATCTCGGACATCTTGCGGGGTTGCGTCATGGCTTCACCGTACCGTCCTGCTGGATCTGCCCCAG
>JBBRUN010000429.1:0-5052 GCA_038247765.1 Gemmatales bacterium
GCGATGCTCAGCCGCGAGTACCGCGCCCCGTGGAAGTTGGATGCGTGATTTCGAACTGTCTTCTGTCATCTGATGTCTGGTATCTGTTTGGGTCGAACAGATTTCAGAGTTCAGATGACAGATATCAGACGGGCCGCTTCCATGTCCGAGACCAACCTCATCGTCCAACCCCGCATTGCTTGGGCACCAAGCTGACGTGGGATCCGAAGACCCACAAGTTCACCGACAACGACAAAGCGATGCTCAGCCGCGAGTACCGCGCCCCGTGGAAGTTGGATGCGTGATTTCGAACTGTCTTCTGTCATCTGATGTCTGATATCTGTTTGGGTCGAATAGATTTCAGAGTTCAGATGACAGATATCAGACGGGCCGCTTCCATGTCCGAGACAACTCTCGTCGTCCAACCCCGCATTGCTTGGGCCGGCCTGAGCGATGCGGTTTTGCTATCCCAATGCGAAGTCGATACTTACCGCGCCAGCGGGCCTGGGGGCCAGAAGCGGAACAAAACGAGTTCCGCCGTTCGGCTGCGCCACGGCCCGACCGGGATCATCGTCATCGCCGAGGAGAGCCGCAGCCAGCACGCAAATAAGGCGAAAGCGGTCGTGCGACTGCGACAGGCGTTCTATCTGCATTGGCGCAACGACTGCCGGGCCGAGGCGAAGCCGAGCATCGGCAACGACGACGGCCGCATCGATTTGCGAATCAAAGATCCGAGGTTTTGGCCTGCGGTCGGCGTCGCGCTGGATGTGCTCACGGCCTGCGCAGGGCAAGTGAGCACCGTCGCCGAACGGCTCGGGACGACGACCGCGAACTTGGTCGACTTCCTGCAGACGGAGCCGAAAGTTTGGCAGGAGGCCAACCGCATCCGTACGGAGTTCGGCTTGAAGGCACTGAAGATGGGCGACTGAACGAAAAAGGACGGGCCACTTGGCCCGTCCTCAGTTGTAATCCTTGCTTACCCTCCGAATGCGTTCTCGGCCGGAGTCAGCCGATCGAAGCTTCCATGGCGCGTGAATACGGAGCGAACTTCATTCGAGCGACGGCCGGCTTCGACGGTCACGACGTAGCGACCCGCTTGCACTTCGCTATCGTAAAAGCTGGCGTCTTCTTCGGAAACGCCGAGGCCAATCAGGCCACCGAAGAGCGTGCCGACGGCGGCGCCGGTTCCGGCGCTGGCGAGCAATCCGACGAGCGCCCCGCCCGCGATCAGCGGCCCGACCGGACTCATGAGCCCGGCGACGACCGCGATGCCGAGGCCCACGCCCGTGGCCGCTCCGGCGGCGGCACCGATGGCCGTACCCTCTTCCCAACGGCTCTCGGTGGGGTCGCCTTCCATCCCGAAATCGTCGGTGTT
Organism: Gemmatales bacterium; assembly: GCA_038247765.1. Taxonomy (GTDB): domain Bacteria; phylum Planctomycetota; class Planctomycetia; order Gemmatales; family Gemmataceae; genus JALHQU01. The sequence goes on from JBBRUN010000429.1 coordinate 1,355, forward strand.
GTGTTTGGCCACGATGCCGATCTCGTCGTCGCGGAAGCCAAGGCGCTGCAATTCGGCCACGACGTGTCGGGCCTGTTCGTGGGTCCTAAAAACGCCGACGGTCATCGAACGGGTGATGGTGTTGGTCGCCACGGTGAAATCCTCCGGTGAATCCCCGCGTGAAGCGGGGAAGAATTGTCCGGATCTACCGTTGCAAGCGCCGTGCCACAATGCGACCATTCGCCCGCTTATCCCGCCACGTATAATCCCCGGCCGCAGTTGGGGCAGCAGATAAACTTGCCGTTGACCAGCTCCGCCTTCTGTTGCTCCGTGATGGCCGTGCGGCACTGTTGGCAACTCCGGCCGTTGACGCCCGCGAGGCCATCGGGGCCGTACCGGGTGATCAATCGATCGTACTGGTGCTTCACATCGGTGGGCAGTTGGGCATCGGCTTTCGCCAAATGATCCTTGGCCAGGCCTTGATCTTCGACGATGCGTTCCAAGCGTTCTTTCGCATCGACCTGCTGCTGCTTGAAATTGGCTTGGGCGTCGGCCCAGCGTGTGTCATCGGCGGGCAGGTCGGCCGTGCGGTTCTCCAGTTCTTCCATCCCCATCAAGATCGCTTCCTCGGTCAGAGCGATCTTCTCCTTCGCCTGGCGGATTTCCGATTGCTTGCCTTCGTACTCCTTGGGGCTGCCCGCTTCGTTGATCTGCTTCTCGAACTTTTCCAATTGCGTATTGAGTTGTTTCAGCGTCACTTCGTCTTCGCGGATCTTCAATTTCAATTTGGACACGAGCTCGTAGGCGGTTTTATTAACCTGTTCCTCGGCCGCGAGGTGGGCCTGTTGCGCCTTCGACACGCGCGGCCCGAGATCGACTTCCGATTGCAATTCGCGGAGGTGTTTGCGGAGGCGATGGGCTTGGCGGAGCAGGTCGGGCACGGTCGCGGACATGGGGAGTCTCCTGATTCCCCGCTATCTTATGCGATCTGCGGGATTGCGGCGGTTCGACCCGGCACTCAACTCGTCGATTCCCCCCGCTGCGGCCGGTCGAGCAGATCTTGCACCGCCTCCCGCGGCGATTGGCCTTCGTACAGAATCCGGTAGACGCCCTGCAGAATCGGGGCGTCCAAGCCGGCGCGGGTCAGGCGCTCGTACACGCTCTTCGCCGTGAAGATCCCCTCGGCGACTTGCGGGCCGGCCATCAACGCTTCGAGCTTCTCGCCTTGGGCGAGGCGCTCGCCGACGCGTCGGTTGCGGCCGTGGGGGCTGAAGCAGGTCGTCATCAAATCGCCGATGCCCGCGAGGCCGTGGAACGTGGCCGGGTCGGCCCCGTGCGTGACGCCGAATCGCTGCATTTCGACCAGGCCGCGCGTCAGGAGCGCGGCCTTGGCATTGTCGCCGAATTTCAACCCGTCGCAGACTCCCGCCGCGATGGCGAGGACGTTCTTCAGCGCCCCGGCGAGTTCGACGCCGATGAGGTCGGAGTTCGTGTAGATTCGCAACCGGTCGCTGCCGAAGTGATGTTGGACCCACGCGGTGAGCGCGGCGTCTTCGCAGGCCGCGACCAAGGAGGTCGGAGCGCCGCGGGCAACTTCTTCCGCGTGACTCGGGCCGCTGAGCACGACGATGCGCCGCATCCCGAGTTCCTTGCGGATGATCTCGCTCGGCCGGCGGAAGGTGTCGATCTCGATGCCTTTCGTCAAACTGACGACGGGCACTCCCGGCGCGGCGACGTTGTGGAACAGCTTCAAAGTCGAGCGCAAGAAGGCCGTGGGGACCGCGGTGATCCAAGCGTCGGCCCCGCGCGTGGCGTCTTCGACCGACGCGGTGATGGCGATCGAATCCGGAATGCGAACCCCGGCGAGCTGCTGGGTATTTTCGCGCAGCGATTTCAACCGCTCGGCCACGTCGCCCCGGTAGCTCCAAAGGCGGACTTGGTGTTCCAGCCGTTGGCCCAGGACGACGGCGAGGGCGGTTCCCCAGCCGCCGGAACCGAGAATGGCGAGTGTCGGCATGGTGCCCTCAAACTTCGGCGGCGCGACAGGCTCACGATACGGACTTCGCGGCCGGCTTCCGTTTCGGCGATTGTAACAGCCCAGAGCGAACGGTGGACGTTCGGCCCGTTGTCATGGTCGACACGTCGTCCGGTAGCAAGCTCGGCGGCAAGCCGAAACTCAAGGACGGCAACCTCACCTTCCCGGCCTTCGGCACGCGCGACTTGGTACCCGGTTTCCGCTAGTCAGTGTCCCAGCAATCGCAGCAGTGTCGAACTCGCGACCCGTGCGAATTCCGGGTCGTCGATGTGCAGATCCAGTTCGATCAATTCCACTCCGGCAATCCAGTTCCGCAGGCTCTGGAACAATGCCGCATCCGCTTCCGGGCACCACAGCGGCCCGCCTTCGGTGTCGAGCGCCGACACGCCCCGCAACGGCAGCACGATCGCCGTGGGCCCCTTCGCGGCGCAGGCTTTTTGAGCGATTTCTAATCCCAACCGGTCGCACTCTTCGGGTGTCGTCCGCAAAACATTGGCGCCGAAGGTCACCCGGTCGAGCCCGCCGACCCCGATGACCTGCGGAATTCCCTTCAACGCCGCCGCGGTCAAACGATTCGGCCCCGCACCGAACAGGCCGCCGAGGAGTTCGTCCGCGAGTTCCGAGGTCGCCAAGTCGAGCACCCCGTGGAATTGCCCGCTGGCGATTCGCGCTTCCATTTCCCTTCCGCCGGTTCCCGTGGCCGGAAACATCACGACTTCGCATCCGCCCTTTTCGAGCCACTGCGCGGCCGCTCGGACGCACGTTCCCGTGTCTTCGGAAATGCTGACCGCGATTCGCAACGATCCCGACTCTTTCATAACCGGCTCCGGCTGCGCGAGAATTCTCATGCTATGGTTGGGTGAACCGGACTCCGAGTACCCGCGGCCCGCATGCGATCTTATCTGTTGAAGCTGATGAAATACGGCGTGCCGACCGGGGTCGTTTTGGCCGGCGTCGGCTACCTCTTCGCCCACCTCGCGGCGATCTGGTACACCTCCGAGTCGGGTGGCCGCGCCACCGTCGGCGCCGAGGAAATGTCGGCGACACTCGAGTGGCGCCTCCCGCTGACGATGGCCGCGTGGGGCTTCGGCCTCGTCGCGCTCTTTGAGGGAGTGCTATCGCTTTGGCGGACGCCCGTGGCCCCAGCTGCGCCAGCCGCCGTCGGGCCGGACGAAACGGAGCAACTTTTGTTGAAACTACTGGAAGAAGCCGAGGCCGCCGAAGACGAACGGCGACGCCGCATCGAAATGGCGCAAACGCCGATGCCGCTGAAATTGGCCGTGCCGGCGCCGATGGGTGCAGGACACGGTTTGTCCGGATCAGCAGGCGAGGGTTTTCGGGTCTTTGCGGCGGAAGGCTGAGGTCGGGCGGGTTTCGAAATAATCTTCCAACGTAAGGCCCTCTTCGCGGAGCGTCCAGCAGACCAGTTCCAGCATCGCTTCCGCGTTCGATTCGCACCAGAATTTCTCCGTCCCTTTGAGCCGCGCGTTGAACTCCTTGATCTGCGATTCGATCAAACTGCTCGTCGTCGGCAAACCGTCGCGGCGATATCGGGGGTAGTCCAACTTGTCCGAGGCGTTCGTCAAATACACCCACGCCCGCTGCAACCCGAACAGCGCGTGGTCATCCTGGAGCGTCTCATCGCCGATCCCGCGGACATCCAGTGCCGCGCGCAACGCCGCGA
>JBBRUN010000430.1:0-5042 GCA_038247765.1 Gemmatales bacterium
GACCAAGCCCCCGAATTGCGCGCCTCCGCGTTGCACGTCCTCGCCGAACTCGGCCTGAAGGACGCCGAGATACTCGCGGCCATCGCGGCCAAGCTCGATGACGATGACGACATCGTCCGCGAGGCGGCCATCGTCGCCACCGGCAAATTGAAGCAGACCAAGAGCCTCCAAAAACTGCTCGACCGCATCAAACGCGGCGGCTTCGAAGGGGGACTCGCCTCCGAAGCCGCCGCGAAACTCGGGGCCGAGGGAGTCAAGGGCCTCCGGGACATCTTGCACAAAGTCGCGCCTGGGGTTCGCAAAACCGTCGCGGCGGCGCTGACCGGGGCCGTAGCCACGAATCCCGAAGCCGCGATCGCCGTGCTCACCGACACCGATGCCTCCGTCGCCACCGCCGCCGCGAACGCGATGGTGAATCGCATTCCCACGATGTCGGATGACCACAAGAAGTCGCTCGTGGACGCCCTCGTCGCCGCCGCGACGATCAAAAAAGCTAAGTTGCTGGCCCCCGCCGAGTTCACCGTGCTGCGCGTGCTCTCGGCGCTCAACGACCCTTCGACCGCCGACGTCCTGTGGGCGCGCACGCAGGCTCCGTACCCCGCGGAACTCCGGGCGCAAGCGCTCCAAGCCGTCGGCGGTTGGCTCGACAACCCGACCAAAGAGCAGTGGAAGCGGCTCTTCGCCTGCGCCGCCGAGACGAACTTCCAAATCGCGGCGCCGGCCCTCGCGTTGCTGGGCCGCATGACCGTCTCCGATAAACAACTCGGCGATTGGGTCGGTTTGCTGCACGCGCCCGACATGGCCGCGCGGCGCTTGGGCATCGAAAAAATCGGCGACCGCGATACCGCGGAAGTGGCCGAGGGGTTGATCGAGCAGTTGAAACACCCGGACCGCGTGCTGCAAGACCTGGCCCAAGCCCGCCTCGGCAAGCTGACCCACGGCCGCAAGGCCCTCGTCGCGGCGCTGTTGAATGCCGAGTCGATGGAAGACCTCTGGCGGCTCGCGCGGATCATCGCGCCGTTTGGCAAGACGCTGGCGCCGGCCGTCCGCGCCGAGATCGTCGAACACCTCAGCAAGGAAATTGAAGCCGAAAGCCACCGGGGCGATCCGCTGTTGTTCTTGTTGAAGGAAGCCGACCCCGCCGCGCTGCGGGACGACCTATTCGAAAAAGCCGTGGCGAAGCGGAAGAAGAAGGCCTACCCCGCCGCGGTGCTGTACCTGAAATGGCTGGCCCGCGACCCCGCCATCGGTTTCCCGATCCGCCTCGAATTAGCGATGTGCGGCCTGAAGGTATCCAGCAAAGACGTGAGTCATGATTCCCGCAACAACGATCCATCGCTGCGGCACTTCTCGCACGTATTGACTCAAGACGCGGCCCAAGTGCAGGCGGAAGTCGAGAAGGCCAAGTGGCTCGACGACGCCGATCTGTTCTACTTGGGCTTCCACTTCGCCGAGCAATACCAGCACGAAAAAGCATTCGGCGCCGCCGTGTTGCAACACCTGTTGAAGGCCTTCCCGAAGTCCAAACTCGCGGCGAACGCCAAGAACAAATTGAAGACCGTGGTGCTGTGACCATGCCCCTCGATGAACGCGTCCTCTGCATCCCGGCGTCGCACTTCCGCGCCGTCGGGGCGTTCGAAGGCTTTCGCCGGGCTGACGAAGCGTATCGCGCGGCACTTCTCGATCCGGCCGTCTACCGGTATTGGCCGCGATCCGAATGCGAAACCGATCCCGACTGGCTGCAGCTCATCCCGTATGTCGTGTTGGTCTGCGGTCCGCAGGTCTTCCACTACCGGCGCGGGTCGGGCGGCACCGAAGTGCGCCTGCGGGCGCTGCGCTCCGTCGGTATCGGCGGACATATCTCCGAAGCCGACGCGGCCGCCGGAATCGACCCCTATCTGACCGGCATGCACCGGGAAGTCTCCGAAGAAGTGATCCACGCCCCTGTTGTCGCCGACTGGCTATCGGGCTTCATTTTCGACCCGCGAACCCCCGTCGGCACCGTCCACTTGGGAGTCGTCCACATCTGGGAACTGGCGGAACCATCGGCGATGCCGAGGGAAACCGCGCTGGCGGAAACGGCGTTTGCGCCGCTGGCGGAATTACTGACGGATAAGGCGCAATTCGAGACGTGGAGTCAGTTTGTGTTTGGGGTACTGGGTGGGGTTGGTCTTTTTGCGGGTTTCCCCCCCACCCCACCGCAAAAAGACCGTCCCTCGATGTAGATACCATGCGGGCTAACGGTTTGCGTCCGGATGTCGGAAGAGGGCGCCGGGCAAACAAATCACTTTATGGGTTAGTTGGCCGGGACATCAACGACCCTTCACCGCCTCAACCCACCTCCAACCTCAGCGTCGCCTTGGCGCCCTTCAAAATTTCTTGCGGCGTCCAGAGCAGCGGCACGGTGTCCCCGAGTTGCCACTTCCAGAATAGGTCGAGGTGGTGCTCGGAAAACGGATTCCCCGATTGCCCGCCGCAGAGCGCAACGCGGGTGTTGCTGAAGTCGGCGGTGTCGAAGACGATCCGCAGATTCGCCATGTTGCCGGTCGGTTGCAGTGGGTGCAGCGGCAATGCCCCGGCTTGGCTGATGGTGTTGCAATCGCCGCCGCAGGGGATGTTCGGAGCGTTGAAGATCGGGCCGAACAGCCAGTGCTTGCCGAGGACGGGGTGCTTGCCGTGGAGGGGCCGGAGATCGCCCCACTGCCACCATTCCGGGCTGGGGCCGTATTTGGATTTCAGGAACGGAATGATGCCGGCGAGCGCGTCCGCCATTTCTTCGGGCCACGATCGTGCGAACCAACCGGCCGGTTGATTCTTGAGCAACTTCACCAAATGCGCCGTGCGGCGGTCTCCGAAGAGGTTGTGGGCGAGCACGCCGGAACCGCTGCCGCCGAGGGCGAGTTCCCATGTTTGCGGGGCCTTGGCCTTGGCGACACGCACGCACATCTCGGCCATCCCGAGTTCAAAAATCGTCGCGGCCGGGGAGCGGGCCTCGACTTGGCCATCCCAGGCCTTCAACAATTCGAGGGCTTCATGGACCGCCGGCGACTCGCTCGGCAACGCCAGCACGATTTCGCGGATTTCCTCCCAGACCATGGACCGGACACTGAGTTGGAGCGCTGAGCAGGCGGCGACGTCCCAGCCGTCGGGCCGCTGGGCGAGTTCGTCGCGGATGGTGTTCGCCCGGTACGGATCGATGAAGTCGGCCCCGAGAAATTCGGCTGTCCCCGCTTCGTGGCGGATGTGCGGATCGTCGTTCGCGGTGGCGAAGTACCCGGCACTCGGGTTGCGCACGAACGGCATTTTGTCGAAGGACAGCAGCTCCGATTCCCAACCGGCGCCGGCGGCATCGCCCGGCACGGGGATCATCCCGTGACCCAGTTTCCGCACCGGCACTTGCCCGATGAGTTGGAAGCCGGTTTCGCCACTGGCGTCGGCGTACAGCAGGTTCAACGGCAGGGCGGGCCACGCCGCGAACGGCCGGCGCATCGTTTCGAAACTCGTCGCGGCGGGGGCGTCGAAAAAGCCGCGGATCGGCAACGCGTCGAGCCAGACGGCCCGCATCGACAGCACTTCGCGAACCTCGGGCACCAGCGGCGAAATCACCGGCCCGCGCGGCGTGATCAACACTTCTTCGATGTGGTCCGGTTTTCCCTTCACACGGATGACTTCGCGCAGCACCGGGCAGGGTGCGAACGAACCGTCCGGTTGACGAACCCCCGTCCCGGCGGCGTCGAGCGTCTCGATGAACAGATCGGTGTTGTCGGTCAGCCCGGCGGTGACACCCCAGGCGCAGAAGCCGTTGTGCCCGATGGTCGCCCCCGGCGAGCCGGTGAGCGCGGCCCCGGCGAAGGCCCGTGTCGGCGTGCGGACTTGCAGCAAATACCACGGCGGCGGAATGTCGGGCCGGAGGTGCGGATCGTTGGCGAGGATCGGTTTGCCCGATGCCGTGCGCGACCCGGCGATGAGCCAGTTGTTCGACCCGCCCCCCGTCGGCACGTACTCTTGGAACAAATCGAGATCGCGCGCCAACGCTTCGAGTGCGGCGTGCCGAACTCCGTCAGGAGTCGGGTGAGTCCCGTCAAGAGTCGAGTGATTCCACGAAGGATCGAGCGCTGCGACCGCCGCCCGGCCATCGGCCCGCAGCATCCGCAACCGCGCCAGTTCTACATCCCAATTTCCGGGCAGGCTGAAACTAATGAGTTTCAGCGTCGCCAACACATCGGCCGGGGTCCACGGCGTCGGCGTGCCGCCGAGGATGGCGAACTCGTGCGGCTTCGCCGGAACACCGAAGGTGTGCCCCGCATTCACCCCCGCCACGAAGGCTTCGAGCGTGTCGAAGATGTCGGCGTCGAGGACTTTCAACTGCGTTGCCGAGCTGCGGGCGAAGCCGATGCGCCGGCTCATGCGGTCGATGGGCAACCCGCCGGGGCCGACGAGTTCGCTCAGCGTCCCCCGGCCGATGCGCAGTAGCGTTTCGAATTGGAAGCCGCGATCTTGGCCTTGCACGAAGCCGCAGGCGAAGTGGGCGTCGCGCTCGGTCTCAGCATCGATGTACGGGATGCCGAACTTGTCGCGGCGGATCGTCACGGGCTTCTGCAATCCCGGAATGCGCAGACTCCCACGGGTGTGCGGCAGCCGCGATCCGAACAGCCCCTGGAAGATCCATTTGCGCAGCGACATGCTTCAATCCTGGGAGAAATGGGATACCGCACATTCAACGGACGGCTCGGTCAAGATACTCGCGGGAAACTGGAACGGGGCGCAACCAAATTCTTCGAGGTCTGTCCGGCGTCCCGTGCAGGTTGCCGGCCCGACCCGAGTGGATGATTTAGCAATCGGAAACCGGCGGGACGCCGGCTCTACCCAAGACCGGCGGGACGCCGGGCAGGCCCAGAGAATTTGGTTGCACTCTGTGACCCGGCTCCGACTAAGATGGACTCGCGGACTCGCGCCGATTCGGTTAATGCTATGGCGGTGATTTTCGGCCCACTGAGGAAAGCGGAATGTCCACCCCACGATTCGCCCGATTGCGAGCCGGA
>JBBRUN010000431.1:0-5022 GCA_038247765.1 Gemmatales bacterium
GCCCACCGCTCGGAATGCGACGTTCAGACCCTCGGAGGGCTCACGCCCACCGCTCGGAAGGGGATGTTATAGCTTTTCAACATCCACCTCATTTTCGCGTTGGCCAGTCAGCAACTTCTTCGCCGTCGCATTCATCAGCAGCTCCGCGAGTGGCAGTGTCGCGGCGCCGAAGGCATCGACCGCCGCATGCAATGCATTCGCATCGGTTCCGGCCATCGCCGCTTTCAATATCGCGGTGGCGGTGTCGATCTGCTGGCTTTGTTCGACCGTCAGCTCCGCCCCGGCTTGGTCGAGGGCCTTCGCGGTGTGCCGCAGATCGGCATCGGCTTTATTTTTGTATTCGATGAAACGCCGGGCGCCGAAATCGGCGTGGGCGTGATCGACGCTTTCGAGCACCAGCCGTTCCACTTCGTCTTGGCTCAAGCCGTGGGCGGCCTTCACTTCGATGGTCGCCTGTTGACCGCTGCGCTGTTCTTTCGCCTCCACGCGCAGCATTCCGTTGGCGTCGACGCGGAAGGTCACATCGACTTGGGCCATCTGCGCCGGCATCGGCGGGATACCCCCGAGTTTGAACTGCCCGAGTAGCCGGCAATCTTTCGTGAGTTCGCGCTCGCCCTGATAGATGTTAATGTCGATGGCCGTCTGCTTGTCCACGAAGGTGGTGTAGCGCGTCGTCGCTTGGCAGGGCACCGTGCTGTTGCGGTCGATGACTTTATCGACGACCCCGCCGAGGGTTTCGATACCGAGTGACAAAGGGATGACATCCAGCAGCAGTCGGTCGCGCCGGCCGCTCGTGAGGATGTCGGCCTGCACCGCCGCGCCGAGGGCGACGACTTCGTCCGGGTTCAAGTCGGTGTGTGGCTTGCGGCCGAAGAAGGCTTCGACCCGTCGGCGGACGTAGGGGATCCGCGTCGAGCCGCCGACGAGGACGACTTCGCCGATGTCGGATGGTTTCAGTTTGGCGTCGCGCAAGGCCGACTGGCACTTGGCGAGCGAGCGGTCGATGAACGGGGCGATCAGGGCTTCGAATTCTTCGCGGGATAGCCTGCAGTTCCAAGTGATACCCCGCTGCGGGAGATCGATGGCCAGCTCGGCGGAATCGGCGATCGACAATTCGATCTTGGCGCGCTCGGCCGCTTCGCGGAGGTGTTGCAGCAGTTCCGCATCGGGCGAGATTCCCAAATCCTTCGACACGACATCCATGAGGGCGCGGTCGAAATCGTCGCCGCCGAGGTGGGTGTCGCCGTTGGTGCTGAGGACTTTGAAGACCCCGTCGGCGACCGACAGAATCGAACAATCGAAGGTACCGCCGCCGAGGTCGTAGACGGCGATGATCCCGGCGTTCGCTTTGTCCAAGCCGTAAGCGAGTGCGGCCGCCGTCGGTTCGTTGACAATGCGCAACACATCCAGCCCGGCGATTCGGCCGGCGTCGCGGGTCGCTTGGCGCTGGGCGTCGTCGAAATAGGCCGGCACGGTGATCACGGCCTTCGTCGGGTTCCCGGCCCGCTTGCGAACCTCGCCGAGGATCATCGCGCTCAGTTCTTCGGGCGTGTATTCGCGGTCGTCGATGCGGACGCGGAGGACCTTGCGACCGCCGTCGACTTCGCGTTCGACGATCTGCTGCGGGATGTGTTTCAATTCACTTTGCAGATCGGCGAGCGTGCGGCCCATCAAGCGTTTCACGCTGAAGATCGTGTGCGTCGGATCGATCAGCGCCCGCTCCCTCGCGGTACTGCCGACGAGCACGGTGCCATCGGGGTGGAAGCTGATGCACGACGGCACGAGGGCGACACCTGCCGCGTCGCGGTAGACCTCCGGCCGGCCTTGGCGCATCGTCGCGGCGAGGCTGTTCGTGGTGCCGAGATCGATGCCGACGACGGTGGGGGACACAGTTGGTTCCATCCCGTTTTGGTAGACAATGTGGGGAGGTTGTCAATCGACTTGGGATTCGGCCTCCCGGAACAGGCCCATCTTCCCCGCGCCGCGATTCCGGATTACAGTATCCTCCTCGCCCCACCTCTCGAAAGGCTCTCCGCACATGAAACTGCTCCTGATTCTGTCGGCCTTCTTCGCCATCGCGGCGGCGGCCCATGCCCAACCCAAGAAAGCCGCCGCGACCGCGGCCGAAGATCTCGCCACCCTCGACGGCTTCAAAGTCGAACTGCTCGCCAGTTCCGATGCGAAGACCGAAGGCTCGTGGATCAACCTCGGTAAAGACAACGCAGGCCGGTTGATCATCGGTGGGCAAGGCGGCCAACCGACGCTTCGCATGACAATCAAGGACGGGAAGGTCGAATCGACCGAGAAGTTGAAACTGCCGGTCTCCGAACTCATGGGCATCTTGTTCGCCCACGACACGCTGTACGTGATGGGCAACGGACCCAAGGGCTACGGGATCTACCGCTGCCAGGAGTCGTCGACCCCAGGCGAATTCACAACCGAAGTGTTCAAAATCTTCGGCTCCGGCGGCGAGCACGGCGCCCACGGTTTGGCCCTCGGCCAAGACGGCAAAATCTACGCGATGATCGGCAACCACACGAAAGTGCTCGACGGCCTCGATGCGGGATCGCAGTACAAGAACTACCGCGAAGACCACGTGCTGCCGCGCCAGTGGGACGGCAACGGCCATGCCGCGGGGATCCTCGCGCCGGGCGGCTACGTCGTCCGCACCGATGCCAAAGGCAAAAAATGGGAGCTGGTTCTCGGCGGCTTCCGCAACGCTTACGACATCGCCTTCAACACCGACGGCGAACTCTTCACTTTCGACAGCGACATGGAATGGGACTGGGGCATGCCCTGGTACCGCCCGACGCGGGTGAACCACTGCACCAGTGGTTCCGAGCACGGCTGGCGCTCCGGCACCGGCGTCTGGCCCGATTACTACCCGGACAACTTGCCGCCGACGGTGAATATCGGCATCGGTTCGCCGACGGGCGTCGGCAACGGCCTCGGGGCAAAGTTCCCGGCCAAGTACCAACGGGCCATCTTCATCTGCGATTGGTCCTACGGGCGATTGATGGCGGTGCACCTGACGCCCAAGGGTTCGAGCTACACGGCGACGTTCGAAAACTTCGTCGCTCCGAAGGGATTGGTCGATGGCAAGTCGGCAAAGAAGCCTTGGAACGTGACCGACACCCTGATCGGCGACGACGGTGCGATGTACGTCACCATCGGTGGCCGCAACAACCAAGCGGGCCTCTACCGGGTCAGCTACACCGGCAGCGAATCGACCGCTGCGGCAATTGAACCGAATAAAGAGGGCGCCAAAGCACGCGAACTACGCCACTCGCTCGAAGCCTTCCACGGGAAGAAAGATCCCAAAGCCATCGCGGCCGCATGGCCGCACCTCGGTAACCACGACCGCTTCCTGAGTTTCGCCGCCCGGGTGGCGCTCGAATCTCAGCCCGTAGCCGAGTGGCGCGAGCGCGCCATCACCGATGCTCAGCCCGCCGCTGCTCTCACGGCACTCTTGGCACTGGCCCGCGTTGGCGAATTCAAAGATTACGCACCGTTGCTGACGGCGCTCGGGAAACTGCCTTGGGATAAACTGTCGAAGACCGAGCAACTCGACAAGCTCCGCGTGTTGCAGGTCGCCTTCAGCCGGCACGGCAACCCGAGTGCCGAGGCGACGAAAGCGATCCTCGCGGAACTCGAACCGCTCTTTCCGAGCGCGAATAGCTGGTTCGACCGCGAAGCGGTCCAGGTGCTCGTTTACCTGCAATCGCAGAGGATCCTCGCCCAAGGCCTGAAAATGATGGCCGACGCGAAGACCCAGGAAGATCGCTTCCACTACCTGTTCCACCTGCGGACGCTCCCCGTCGGCTTCTGGACGCTCGACCAACGCAAGGAATACCTCGGCTATTGGAGCAAAGACAAACAGAAGTTGCCGCATCCGGCCGAGACGCTGCAATGGTTCGAGCAAGCCGGACGGGGCTACGGCAACGGGGCCAGCTTCGACAACTTCCTCAAGAACTTCTTGAAGGAATACGTCGCGAATCTGTCCCCGGCCGAATTCGCGGAATTGACGCCGATCCTCAAGGCCATCGATAGCAAATCGACGGAGACGGTCGCCGCGAAAGTCCGACCGTTCGTCAAAGAATGGAAGATGGACGACCTCGAACCGCAACTGCCGAAGGCGAGCAGCGGTCGCAATTTCGAGAAGGGCAAAGCCGCGTTCGCCGATGCCCAGTGCGCGAAGTGCCATCGCTTCGTCGACTACGGCGGCTCGGTCGGGCCCGACCTCACCGCCGTCGCCAGCCGCTTCGACCGCCGGACGCTGCTGGAGTCGATCGTCGAACCGTCGAAGGTCGTCTCGGAGCAGTATCAAAACTTGGAAGTCGTCTCGTTGGACGGCAAGTCGGTGATCGGCCGATTGATCGACGAAACGCCGATGTCGATCGCGATTCAACCCGATCCGCTCGATGCGAAGCGCGTCGTGATTGCCAAGAACAACATCGACACCCGCAAGGCCTCGAAGCTCTCGCCGATGCCGGCGCACGGGATCGACGTCCTCAGCGCCGAGGATGTCTTGGACTTGATCGCCTACATGGAATCGGGCGGGCGAAAAACCCACCCGGCTTTCGGGAAAAAGTGATCGGCCGCTTTGTATAATACCAGTTCTTCGCCTTCATCGTCGTCATCGGGTGGTGCATGGAAAAGGACAAGATTTTGCAGATCGCGGTGCCGGCCGTGGCCGTCGCCGCGATCATTTTGGTGGTCGCCTTGATCCTCGGCGGCTCGTCGGAGCCGACGGAAGAAACGAAACGCGGTTCCGGGATCGCGCCGCCGATCCCGAAGGGCAAAGCCATCGTGGCCGAAGTGCCGATCGATTCCGAAGGCGTCGGTATGACCAAACCGGATTTGAACGCGGCGGATTGGAAGGACATCGGCGAGGGCTTGAAAATCTGGGATGTGAAAGTTGGTGAGGGGAATATCGGCATCGCCACCTCCGACGACGGCCTGTGGCACTACACCGGCTGGCTCCCCGGCGGCGGCATCTTCGACAGCAGCTTAAAGGGCGGC